>CAYMMQ010000017.1:0-1881 GCA_964391585.1 uncultured Ectothiorhodospiraceae bacterium | reverse complement strand
GTGGTGCAAGTTGTTTAATTTTTTCAATGCTAATTTCGTCATTACGATAAACTTGAACATCTGCACCTAATTCACCAAAATATTGTACCAAGTTGTAAGTGAATGAATCATAATTATCAATCATTAATAACATCTTATACGTCCTTAGTTAGCGGTGATTCATTTGATTTAAGTTTTCCATATCAAAACCTTGCTCGGCTAAGGCAACCGCTTTAAAAATACTACGCCCTTTATTCATAGTTTCATCCCATTCATTTCTTGGAATTGAATCGGCAACAATGCCTGCTCCAGCTTGAATATGTAGTTTTTCATCTTTAATCACGGCCGTTCTAATGGCAATAGCAGTATCCAGGTTACCCGACCATGAATAATATCCTACTGCTCCAGAATATATGCCTCGTTTTACGGGCTCTAACTCATTAATGATTTCCATTGCTCGAATTTTAGGAGCTCCACTGACTGTGCCAGCGGGGAAAGTGGCTCTTAAAGCATCCATAGCACTTGTTTGGGGATCTAGTTGACCTTCAACATTAGAAACAATATGCATCACATGAGAGTAGCGCTCTACAATCATTTTTTCAGTTAACTTAACACTTCCAATTTCGCACACTCGACCAATATCATTACGTCCCAAATCGATCAACATTAAATGTTCGGCTAATTCTTTAGGATCAGCAAGCAAATCTTGTTCTAACTGTAGATCTTCGTCCCTTGTTGTCCCTCGCGGTCGTGTGCCAGCAATTGGGCGAACGGTGATAGTAGAGCCTTCTACTCGAGTGAGAATTTCAGGTGAAGCGCCAACAATATGAAAATCACCCAAGTTAAAAAAATACATATACGGTGAAGGATTAATACAGCGTAATGCTCGATATAAATCAATCGCTGGAGCAGTATAAGGAATAGTCATTCGTTGAGATAACACGACCTGCATCGCATCACCATCTTTGATATATTGCTTTATTTTGGCCACACCTTGCTCATAACCCTGCTGAGTAAATCCTGATATAAAATCTGATTCTTGGACGGACTTTTTATCCGTTTTACACGGACTATTATAATTATTGGGGGTTTGATTTAAAGCATTGCTTAAGATGCGTAATTTCTCTTTAGCGAGCAACCATGCTTGTTCAGGGTTTTCTGCATTTTTAATATCTGCATGTACCACTAAATATAACTTGCCACTGAGATTATCAAATACAATTAACTCTTTTGATATTAATAATAAAATATCAGGTGTTTTTAATAGGTCTTTTTTATCAGCTCCACTTAAGCAAGGTTCAATATAATGGATGGTTTCATAAGCAAAATAACCCACTAGGCCACCGAGAAAACGAGGAACATCATTATGAACTTCTTCTTCTTCCTTACCATTTAGGGTTAAATTTGGGACATAAAACTGTTTTTGAAAGTCCTCGATCCATTGTAATGGTTGACTTGACGTTTCCTCTAATACAACTTCATTTTTCTCATTATTGTGTTGATAAATGCTGATTTGTTGTTTTCTAACTTCGATATGCTGCTCACAATGCAGACCAATAATGGAATATCTTCCCCACTTTTCCCCACCATGAACAGATTCAAGCAGGTAAGAATATGGCGTATTTGCAAGCTTGAGATAAGCGCTTAATGGCGTATCTAAGTCGGCAACAACATCGTGAACTAAAGGGATGTGTGAATAGCCTTTGTCGGCAATGGTAAGAAACTGTTGTTTTGTTAGTGAAAGCATGATGATAACCTAAAAAAAGAAAATAGAGGGCTGAATAGTTGCTAATTATTTAAAGCCACCATCGTCTTTTTAGTATTTTCGAATTTAAAGTTATCATGATTTTAGTCGTTAGTCGTTAGTCGTTAGTCGTTAGTCGTTAGTCGTTAGTCGTTAGT
>CAYMMQ010000016.1:9215-27808 GCA_964391585.1 uncultured Ectothiorhodospiraceae bacterium | reverse complement strand
GTTACAATTCATTCAATGTAGTAATTTGCGAGTCACTTCACAGTTTGTTTTCTTCAGCCCTCTATAATGTATTTCAACAACAAGGAAATGTTTTAATATATTAAGGAGAAATAATATGATTGCTAAATTAACTCAAGCCGTAATTCTTTCAACTTCAATTACTATGGCTGTTTTTCTTAATACAGTTGAAATTCTTGCATAAAGAAATTATTAAGAATGTTTTATTAGAGCTGTTAGTTCTAATAAAGCGTTCTTAAAACTGTACTCCGGTAAAAGCACTATTTTCTGAGTCAACCGCTCCATCCATACGCATTTTTAGTTGCAGATCATTTTTAGAATCGGCAAACTCAATGGCTGTTTTCATGTCAATTTTACCTTGTTTAAACATATTATATAAAACATGATCAAAAGATTGCATACCATCTTTTAGGCCTTTTTCCATCGCTTCTTTAATGCGATCTAACTCATTTTTTTTGATAATTTGAGAGACAAATGAAGAGTTAATTAGTATTTCAACCGCTGCATGAAGTTTACCATCACTCCCTGGGATAAGACGTTGAGAAACAATTGCCCGTAAATTACGAGAAAGATCATCTCGAACTTGCTCTCTTGATGTATCATCAAAAAAACTATAAATACGATCTAAAGCTTGAGAGGCATTGGTAGAATGTAAGGTAGTAAGGCACAAGTGTCCTGTATTGGCAAAGGTCAAAGCATGCTCCATGGTAGCAGAATCTCTAACTTCTCCAATAAGGATAACATCAGGCGCTTCACGAAGTGCATTTTTTAATGCGTTAGTATAGTTATGGGTATCTGTTCCTACTTCACGCTGATTGACAATCGACTTATCATGATTGTGAATAAATTCAACGGGATCTTCGATGGTTAAAATATGACCACCAACGGTACGATTTCTATGCCCAATCATGGCTGCAAGTGAGGTAGATTTTCCTGAACCAGTTGCTCCAACCACCAAAACTAAGCCGTTTTTGCTTTCAACAATTTCTTTAAGAACAGTTGGTAGATGTAAATCTTCAATTTTGGGGATAATGGTATTTATGCGACGAATAACCATTGCCATATCACCACGCTGTACAAATAAGTTCGCACGAAAGCGACCAACATCATCGATACAAATAGCAAAATTAAGCTCTAAGTTGTCATGAAATTCTTGTTTTTTTTCATCATCAATGAGTTTATAAGCAATCGCTTTAATTTGCTCAGAAGTTAATTTCTGCTTACTAATAGCAGTCATTTTCCCATGTATTTTCATGGTAACAGCAGCAGCAGAGCTGAAAAACATATCTGAGGCAGATTCTTTGACCATTAATTTTAAAAAAGGCGTTATATCCATTGGAAAACTCCGTTAAATTTTTAACTTATGGTAAATACACTTTAAAACAGCCTCCACCAGTAGCTAGGTTGCTTATTGATGTATGCCCATTGTGCTCACCTTTGCTGTGCATATGGGCTATTTTTTCAGCAAAAAACAGCCCCAACCCTGAATTTTGTAGGTTGAAATTAATATGGGTTTTTAAACTATTCTCATTAAAAAGCATTTTTTCTGGAAATCCTTGCCCATCATCTTCAACAGCAATAATTAATTGCTTGCTTTCAATAAATGCTTTTAAAATAATAATTGTATCGGTATAACGAAGAGTATTATTGATAATGCTATTAAGAATATTTGAGATAAGATCGCGATCAAAGTACCATTCTAAGAATTCATCACAATCAATTTCAATCTTTATTTTTTCTTTTGATAACAAAGAACCATTAGTGATCATAAGCTCTTCTAGAAAATCATAGACATTATGTTGATCTCGATACAAGCTAAAGGTTTCAGTTTTCATTTTGTATAAGGTCAACAAACGCATTAGCGACTGATTGATCCCTAAAATTTCTTGTTGCACACTGTTAACTTCTGGGATTTCTGTCTCTAATCTTTCCTGCAATTGAGACAGGGTACCTTGCGATTGAAACAGAGCATTTTTCGCATCATGGATTACCGACATAATAATAATATTAAGTTCTTCCTGGGAAATCAGTTCCTTTTTATTATCCATTTTATTTTATAATCCCTTATATAATTCTTCGAGCTTGATATATTTTTCATTTTCTCTATCGAGACCTTGGCAGATATCTAAATATTCTCTAGCCCTTTCTTTATATGTTGAAACCTCACTTTTCCCCACTTGGTTTCTCATCAATAACATAATCAGTGTTTGTGCTGCATTCATGTTGACTGAAATATTATCAGTAAGATGGTTGGCTGCATCTTCAAATAGTTTTAACGCATCTGTAATTTTATTTTCTTTGTAGAAGCGCATTCCTTTACCGTTTAATAATAAAAAGGAATATTTTTCCAGTTTGTTTCCAACCAAAGTACTTGCTTCACCTGTACCTTCAATATCTGCTTTAAGTGCTTCAGTAAGATCATCTTCACCTAATTGTTCACTAGAAAGTAATAAATCATCTTGAATTTCTTTTGGCATATGGGCAATATCTTTGGGGATTTTTTTTAAGATATCACTGAATACTTCCCGTGCTTTATCTTCTTTCCCTGATTTTAATAATACCATGCCTTCCAAAATCTCAGTATGAAAGCAAGCTTCGGCATCTTTTTTGAAGTGTTGTTTGGCATTTTTCAATACTGAGTTTGCTTTAGTCGTTTTGCCTTTTTCTAAATAAAGCTTGGAAAGTTCAGTATGATCGCTAACTTTGCCTAGATAGGAATGTTTACCATGATTTATTGATGCTCTTAAAGACTTTTCTGCAATATCAAAGTCATCATTTTTTAGAGCCGTCTGGGCTAGGTGTTGTTGCCGAGTTACAGCCCTTGGGGAAAGCTCAGAAGCAGCTTCTAAAACTTCTTGCGTTTTTTTAAATTCACCTTCTAAATCGTAAATGGAGGCAAGTAAGTCATAAGCTTCAATGTATTTAGGGTTTGCTTCAAGTAGTTGATTAAGTATGCTTTTAGCGCTTTTATAATCTTTTTTTCCAAAAAGAGCTTGAGCTTTTCCATATTGTGCCCATTCAAAATCTCGAACACTAAGGGCCTTGTCGTATATTGCTTCAGCCATTTCATATTCGCCGGCTTTTAATGCTATCTCTCCTTTTAATTTGCCTATGTCTAAAGCAAGCTTAGGGTGTCCACTCATTTGCTTGGTACAGATTTGTAGTGCTCGTTGATAATCTTTATTATTATAAGCTTTATAAATGGGTTTAAAGGTATCTTTTTTTACTAAGAGTTTTTCTAAGCGGGTGATTAATAGTTCCTTGGGGAAAGGTTTGCTTAAATAGGTATCAGGCCGGTATTCAACTGCAGCCATCACCATATCCATGGTGTTTTCTGCAGTTACCATAATAAAAATGGTGCCATAAGGCATCAACTTTTTGTGCATGACTTCTTCTAATAATTGTTGTCCATTTTGACCAGTACCAAGGTTATAATCACAGAGGATAACATCATATTCGTTGTTGGCTATTTTTTCTATTGCAGAAGCAGCATCTTTAGCATCATCAATGTGCTCTACTCCCATGCTTCTTAATATGGAGCGTAACATTGCACGATAATTGGCAAAATCATCAATATGAAGGAATCTTATTTTTTGAATAACCATTTATGTCATTTTCGTTCTTAAGTAGAATTAAATAGAAGATAGCAGTGAGTGAAAGCATTGATTTTATAATATAGTGTAACTGATTGATAGTAGCGATAGTAAAAAACTTTAATCACTTTAGTTGTTGCTTAGTTTAACCACAATTGATTTGAAATAGTTTCGCTGTTGAACTTACTAAGTTTTTATCTCTTTTTTTGGGTAGCCTCATTGCCGTTAATTTGCCACCCCATAAACATCCAGTATCAAGGGGGAAAATATTCTCAGAGCGATGTTGCTCTGAAAGTGATGACCAGTGACCAAATATAATTTTATCTTCTTTTGTTTTGCGGTGCTCTATATCAAACCAAGGCTTAAATTTTTTACCTTGAGTACCAACTGGCCCTTTATGTTTAAAATCTAACTCGCCATTTTCAGTACAGTAGCGCATCCGAGTCATCGTGTTGGTGATAAATCGTAATCGTTGCCAATTTTTTAGTTGAGGATCCCACTGCAAGGGGTGGTTGCCAAATAAATGGGATAAAAAATAACGATAATTGGGAGAGCGTAAGATTTGCTCTACTTCTTTGGCATAAGTCAATGCTTCGTTGAGGCTCCAAGTTGGATAAATACCAGCATGAACCATAACAAATCCGCGTTTCTTACTATAATGCATTAATTTTTGTTGGCGTAACCAAAATAATAGTTCCTCTCTGTCTGCTGCATTTAAAATATCACCTACAGTATGGTTTTTAATTGAGCCATAATTTTCAGATATAGCAAGCAAACTCAGGTCGTGATTTCCTAAAACCACCACAGCTCGATCTTTTAATGATTTGATAAAGCGTAAGGTTAATAAGGATTGAGGCCCACGATTAACCAAGTCTCCCGCAATCCATAACTTATCCTTGTTAGGATCAAAATTGACTGTATCAAGTAAATGTTGTAATTGGTCATAACAGCCTTGGATATCACCAATAGCATAAACTGCCATCTTAAATTCCTTTTTAATTTGTGATTGTGTTAACAAAAAAAATATTATTGCTGTGTTTTAATATCCATAGTCACTGAATGGGGTGACGCTTTTTGTTACAAGCTTTTTTACAAGCTTTTTTACAAAGCTTTTATAAAGTAATGTTTTTCTCTGAGTAAGTAAATTTTTTAAAGGTAGTCAGAACTCATGCTGACTACCTTTTTTTAATTATCCAATAATGCCCTCATGGTAGCAAGACTGCTTTCAATTGAGTGCTGCTTTTGTTCTTCAGTTTGTTCAATATTTAACCAGCTTAGATCTTGTTGGGGTAATTCCTCAATAAAACGGCTGGGAATACAATTAATTTGTTCGCCATATCGTTTTCTCATATTAGACATACTTAGATTGAGTTGTTTTTTAGCGCGGGTAATACCAACGTAAAATAATCGTCGCTCTTCTTCAATATCATCATTTTCTATGCTGTTACTATGGGGTAACAACTCTTCTTCAACCCCAACAATATAAACATAGGGAAACTCTAAGCCTTTGGCCGAATGTAGGGTCATTAATGATACGCAGTCTGTTAACTCTGCTTCTTCATTTTTTTCCAAAATATCAATTAAAATGAGTTTGTTGACAAGTTGTGACAGTTCAACTTCATCATTTTGTTTTTCTGCTTCAATTTGCTGCAAGCGGAATAACCATTCAATTAACTCCTCAACATTTTCAATACGGCGTTTTGCTTTTTGTTCACTGATGGAGTTTTCCATTAACCAGGCATAATAATTACATTCTTTAAGGAGTTGTCTAATCCCCTCAATTGGTGTAGTTTGCTCGCATAGCTGAATGATTTGAATAATCCATTGACTAAATTGATTGAGTTTACCGGCTGCTTTTATCCCGACAAAAGCAGATAAACCAATATCCTGACAGCCTTCAAATAAGGATTTTTGGGTTTTTTGGCTGTATTCTGATAGTTTAGTGATAGTTTGCGAACCGATTTGTCGTTTAGGTGTATTTACTATGCGCAAAAAAGCTACATCGTCATAAGGGTTTGTTAATAGTTTTAAATAGGCCATCACATCTTTAATTTCACTATGTGAAAAAAATGACTTGCCACCCGTCACTTTATAGGGAATTTGTTGCTCGCGCAGGCGTTTTTCAAATGCCCTAGATTGATAGTTGCCACGATATAAAATAGCAAAATCACTGTATTTTAAGCTTAAATGAAGTTGTCGTTGTACCAGTGATGAAACGAC
Source organism: uncultured Ectothiorhodospiraceae bacterium (assembly GCA_964391585.1). Taxonomy (GTDB): domain Bacteria; phylum Pseudomonadota; class Gammaproteobacteria; order GRL18; family GRL18; genus JADGAU01. Next base: position 21,977 of record CAYMMQ010000016.1, on the reverse strand, counting down.
ATGTAGTACTTCATTTTCTTCATCAGCGGCCGCAAAGATTTCAATTTTTTCACCATCAGCCAGATCGCTCCACAGTTTTTTTACAAAGGTATGTGGATTATTTTGGATGACATGATTAGCAGCATTTAAAATTAATTGAGTGGAACGATAATTTTGCTCCAGTTTTACCACAGTGAGAGAGGGAAAGTCTTGTTGTAATATTTGTAAGTTTTCCGGCCTGGCTCCTCGCCAACAATAAATGGATTGATCATCATCACCAACAACAGTAAATTGACTAAAACTTTCATCGTCTTCATTCGGCGTACAAAGTAGTTTAATCAGTTCATACTGGGCAACATTGGTATCTTGATATTCATCTACTAATAAGTGAAGGATCCGATGTTGCCATTTTTTTAAAATATGCATATGTTGTTTAAATAATTTTACCGGCAATATGATCAGATCATCAAAATCAACCGCATTAAAGGTATTGAGATTTTCTTGGTAAGCGTGGTACAGCTTGATAAAGTCAAAGTCGCTAGATAGTGCATGAGTCACATCCTGTGGAAGTAAATTATCATTTTTCCATTGGGATATTTGCCTTTTAGCTTCATTGGCTAAGTCATCACGGCTAATTTTATCTAATTTAGGATGTTCATTTTCGATCAGGTTTTTTAATAGTGATAAACTATCATCACTATCGTAGATAGAAAAATTTTTATTTTTTTGTAGCAAGCGATGCTCTGCGCGAATAATTTTCAGTCCTAATGTATGAAAGGTTGAAATAGTAATCCCTCGACATTCTTTTGCCGATAAAATAGAACGAATTCGGGAATTCATTTCTTTAGCTGCTTTGTTGGTAAACGTAACCGCGGTAATGTGAAAAGCACTCATACGACAATGGCGAACAAGATAAGCAATTTTTTCGGTAATTACTTTTGTTTTACCACTGCCTGCACCCGCCAATACTAAAAGTGGTGAGTGGCGGTGTTTGATGGCTTGTTGCTGTCTTAGGTTAAGTTTATTGAGCATAATTAGTTGAGCATAAATTTAAAATTAAAAGTTAATTGTAGGGGGAAATTTAAAAATATTTGCAAGTTATCTTGTTTTGAATAATAAAGCAAAAGTATTTTTTTTTGCGGAAAACTTGATTTGAAAAAATAAAAAGGTATTATATCCATCATAAATTTGCAAAACGATAAAATTCTTTCAGTTTTTCATTTTACGCTATATTTAGTGATGCGTAGTGATAAAAAATATTAGACAGAAAGAAATCATTTACCCAATAAATTCAGTATGGAGAAATATTTTGAGCGATTTAATTGTAAATCTAACAGATGATAGTTTTGAAGAGGAAGTTGTTAATGCGGAATTACCCGTATTAGTTGACTTTTGGGCGGATTGGTGTGGTCCGTGTAAAATGCTTGCCCCTTTGCTTGATGAAATGGCTGAAACATATGCAGGGAAATTAAAAATTGCTAAGTTAAATATTGATAAAAACTCTGGCACACCGCCAAAATATGGCATTAGAGGAATTCCTACTATAATGATTTTTAAAGCAGGTCAAGTTGATGCAACCAAAGTTGGCGCAGTGTCTAAAGCTCAGTTAGTAGCTTTCATTGACAGCAATATCTAACAAAAATACAGTTTTGTTTGACTTGGTTGGTATTCCTTATTATACTGGCCAAGTTTTTATTACCACTGCGCATTTAGTCGTTTGATTTTTCCACTGCGCATTACCTCATGATAAATACTATTTCTTCTCTACAAGTACCCAAATTATTTTGCTATTAACGAATTATTAATTAACATAACAATCATATTAGCTAATACTCATATTTGTAGATATTTTAAACGCCGCATGCAATCCTGATAATGTTTTTTTATTCCTAAACTTTAAAAACTGACTTCCCTCAATAACTAATTTGAAAAATAAATAAGCTATGAACCTTACTGAACTAAAACAAAAACCTGTTACTGAATTAATCGCTCTTGCTAAAGAGCTTGGTGTGGAGAGCAATCGAACACGTAAGCAAGAAGTTATTTTCTCAATTTTAAAAACCCAAGCCAAAAATGGTATCAGTATCTCTGGGGATGGAGTACTTGAAATACTTCAAGATGGTTTTGGTTTTTTACGATCAGCGGATAGTTCTTATTTAGCTGGGCCAGATGACATCTATGTTTCTCCGAGTCAAATTAGGCGCTTTAGTTTAAGGACGGGTGATACTATTGCTGGAAAAATCAGGCCACCCAAAGACAGTGAGCGTTATTTTGCTTTATTAAAAGTAAGTGAAATTAATTACAACCCACCTGAGCAATCAAAAAATAAGATTTTATTTGAAAACTTAACCCCCTTATTTCCTGATGAACGATTTGTGATGGAGCGAGGGAATGGCAGTGAAGAAGATATGACTGCTAGAACAATTGACTTGATGGCACCAACAGGAAAAGGGCAAAGAGCTCTGATCGTTGCTCCACCTAAGACGGGTAAAACGATGATGTTACAAAATATTGCCCAATCGATTGCAGCAAATCATCCAGCTTGCTATTTAATGGTGCTTTTGATTGATGAACGTCCAGAAGAAGTAACAGAAATGGAACGTTCGGTTAATGGAGAAGTAATTTCTTCTACTTTTGATGAGCCTGCAGCACGTCATGTTCAAGTAGCTGAAATGGTGATTGAAAAAGCAAAACGTTTGGTGGAACATAATCATGACGTGGTTATTTTATTGGATTCAATTACTCGACTAGCAAGAGCCTATAATACGGTGGTTCCATCATCGGGAAAAATTCTAACTGGTGGTGTTGATGCAAATGCGCTACACCGCCCTAAGCGTTTTTTTGGTGCAGCGAGAAATATTGAAGAGGGTGGTTCATTAACCATTATCGCAACTGCTTTGATCGATACTGGTTCTAAAATGGACGAGGTGATTTACGAAGAATTTAAAGGTACGGGTAATATGGAGTTGCACCTTAGTCGTAAAATGGCTGAGAAACGTATCTATCCTGCAATTAATGTTAATCGTTCTGGTACGCGTAAAGAGGAATTATTGGTTAGCAACGATGAGCTGCAAATGATTTGGATTTTGCGTAAAATTTTACATCCAATGGATGATATTGAAGCAATGGAGTTAATACATAATAAAATGCGTGAAAGTAAAACTAATGAAGCATTTTTTGATGCAATGAAACGATAATTATTGGCATTCGTTATTTATTGCTGTATAATCCAGCGTCTTATTTTGCGGTGCTTAGCTTGTTGATATTTAGCTTGTTGATATAAAGCGTAATAAGACACAGTTTGCTGTATAACTATTTAAAGAAGGTATAATCATGAAAGCGGATACACATCCAGAATATAAAAATACTACTGTGACTTGCAGTTGTGGAAATTCATTTTCAACACGTTCTACGTTAAAAAAAGATGAATTACTTATTGAAGTATGTTCACAATGCCATCCATTTTTTACAGGCAAACAAAAACTGGTTGATACTGCAGGGCGTATTGATAAATTCCAACAAAAATATGGTTTAAAATAAGTTTAACCCCCTTATTGATAGCTTTAAGCTTAGCTATTGTTAATATTAAACTTGACTTTAAATCCAATTTTTAAGTCTAAAGCCTTATCAAGTTGTATTATGATGTTTTTGCTTGTATTGCAAGCAAAAAACGTCATTGCAGAAGCTACTGGTTTGAAAGCTTGCAAAAGTTTACAAAGATATGAATCAGTTCGCTTAAAATGGGTGTATGATGGCGATACTATCCAACTCTCCGATGGCAGAAAAATTCGCCTAATTGGTATTAACACGCCTGAGATTTCTCATAATAAAAAAGCTGCCCAAGCCTATTCACAACAGGCTTTACAATATCTCAAAACGCGACTAATAGGTGAAGATCGGCTGTTTTTGACTTGGGATAAAGATAAAAGAGATAAATATTCCCGTTATCTTGCTTATGTAAGTCTTGCCGATGGTTCTGATGTTCAAGCAGAATTAATCAGTCAGGGGTTAGCTATGAGTATTGTTGTTCCTCCTAATGATCAATATTTAGCTTGTTATCGCCAACTTGAATCTACTGCCAGAAAACAAAAAAGAGGTATTTGGACACAGGCGAAATACCAAATTATTAAAGCAGAAGAACTGTCTTATTCTATCCAAGGGTATCGCTTTATTAGTGGAAAAATCATTAAGTTAATCCATCTCAAACAAGCGGTCTTGTTGCAATTAGCTAATAATTTTTCTGTTTATGTTCCCAATAAAGTTTTTGCTGAACTCAATAAGAAAACCAAAGTTGGCGAGCAGATTTTAGTTCGAGGTTGGATTAGCTATTTTAGGAAAAAGCCCCAGATTAAGCTTTATCATGCCGCCAATATTGAACTTTTATAAGCTTAAAATAGTTCCTCATTAATAGTTGACTCCTCAGTTCTCATGCTGTTTTCTGATTGTTTTTGAACTTCTGGTTCAGTGCCTTTAATAAATTCTTCAAATAAAATCTGTTGACTATTGCTATCAGCAAGTTGTCCAGTGGTTTTATCAATTTTGACTGTGATAATGTTTTCTGGCCTAGGAATAGTTTTTTCAGGGATGTTTTTTAAGGCTTCACGCATATATTTAATCCACATTGGTAATGCTGCTTTGCCGCCAGTTTCATAGCGCCCTAGTGAGCGAGGTTGGTCAAAACCTACCCAGCTGGTGGTGACAATTTCACTATTGTAACCAGAAAACCAAGCATCAACTTGTTCATTGGTGGTTCCTGTTTTCCCAGCGAGATCTTGTCGATTAAGCACCAAGGCTTTCCTTCCAGTACCTTGTTTTATCACATCTTTTAACATACTGGTCATTAAATAAACATTATCACTTTTAACACTTTGCAGCGCTCTTTTATCAATGTTTTCTGGGCATAAGCTCGCATCATAATAGGGGGAACAGGCAATTTTAGCTTGATGCTGGTATATGACTTCATTATCTTTATTGAGCACGCGATCAATAAACCATGGAGTGACTTGATAACCGCCATTCGCTAAGGTTGCATAAGCTTGTGCGATTTGTATTGGGGCAACAGTTGCACTTCCTAAGGCTAAAGATAAATTATGTGGTAAGTCATTGGCATCAAAACCAAATTTTTCAGCATAATTTAAGGCATAATTAACCCCAATATCCATTAAAATTCGAATGGAAACCATATTTCTTGATTTGTATAATGCTTTGCGCATTCGTGTAGGACCAAAAAATTTACCACTATAATTAGATGGTCGCCAAGCGCCTTCTAATAATCGGTCTTTAAAAACCACAGGAGCATCATTAATCATGCTAGCAGGGCTGTAACCTTTTGCTAAAGCCGCTGAATATATAAATGGTTTAAAATTTGATCCAGGTTGACGCCTTGCTTGAGTTGCTCGGTTATATTTGCTGCTGTAAAAATCAAAACCGCCACTGAGGGCGATGATCTCACCATTATAAGGTTTGAGCGAAATTAATGCGCCTTCAATTTCTGGTATTTGAGCTAAGCGATAGGATATTTCTGGTTGTTGGCTGACAGAGTTAGTTTGGGTATATTTTTCAAGATAAATAATATCGCCTAATTGTAATACATCATTGATTTTAGTCGGAGGGTAAGATTTTCGGGTGTCTGAGATATATCTAGCGGCCCATTTGATTTCTTGCCAATCTATGCTAATTAATTTACCTTTTAACACTCTTGATGACTCATTATTTTCTAAAATAACCGCTTGAGCTAAGTTTTCGTTATCGTTTTCAACCACATTAAGGATAATGGCAGCGATAAGGTTGCCAGGAGTGGAAATATTATCCAAGTGTTCTAGCAATAGTTGTTGTTGATTGATGGGTAATTCATTAATTTTATTATCAGTAGATTTGTTCAGATCGCTGGGTAGGCTGATATTTTTAATCACTCCTTTAAATCCATGACGACGATCATATTCTAATAAGCTTTGACGCAGAGAAGCTATGGCTTGTTGTTGTAAGTGGCTATCTAGGGTGGTATAAATTTTATAACCACTGGTATAAATATCTTCTTCAAAATCACTTTCTTCATTATTCAAAGTATTTAAGGAGGGTGTTGCTCCACTGAGTTGTTTCTCTTTTAACCACGACCTTGCCATTTCTGCAACATAAGGTGCTTCTAGCTCAATTCTAGGGCGGTGTAGCTTGGCGTTATCACGAACCTTAATACTCTCATCAAATTGAGCCTGGTTAATATATTCTAACTCTAGCATGCGATTTAATACATAATTGCGCCGTAATGTAGCACGTTTTTTATTGGTGATAGGGTTGTATTTTGAAGGGGCTTTCGGTAAACCCGCTATCATGGCATATTGATCTAAGTTAAGCTCATGAATATCTTTGCCATAATAAATTTTTGCTGCAGAGGCAATGCCATAGGCACGATGTCCTAAATAAATTTTATTTAAATACAGCTCAAGTATTTTTTCTTTGCTAAAGTGCTGTTCAAGTTTAAATGATAAAAATATTTCTTTTATTTTACGTATGTAGGTTTTCTCACTGCTTAAGAAAAAATTTCTAGCAACTTGCATGGTAATTGTACTACCACCTTGGCCTTTTCTTCCTGTTCTTAGTAGTTCAATAACAGCCCTAAACAAGCCACGGTAATCTACTCCGGAGTGTTGATAAAAACGACTATCCTCAGACGAGATCACTGCATTGATCATATCTTTAGGAATTTGTTCAAATTGGATAGGCTCTCTTTTTAACACACCAAATTCAGCAATTAATTTTTCATCTTTGCTATATATGCGTAGCGGAGTATCAAGTTGATAGGTTTCTTTATTTTCAATTGAGGGCAGTTCGGGGTTGATGGTGTAAAAAGTAACAGCTGTAATAATGACTGCAATTAAAAATAAGCTAAAAGAGCTCAGGAGTAAAAATTTGAAAAATTTTAAGAAAAATTGCATCATAATATTTGCTTTGTTCTCGCTAGAAGAATTTTTTGGTATAAAACCATATTAATTTGAGCATAAAGATAGCATATTTAGTGAACAGATTCACAGTTTTATTAATTAACTATTTGAAAGTTTTTTTTAATGTATTATGATATGTTTATCGCATAAGCTATTGAGCTTTAAAAAAAAATATTGTAAAATTTATTGCAAAATCTAACATACTATTTATAATTGATTCAAGTTGTAGTTTTTTATTCTAGCATTTTTTATATTAAAGACTATTGATCACTTTTTTTTGTTACATAACTTAGGGCTTTTGTTTTGAAATTACCAGAGTTTTTTTCTAAAAAAAATCAAACGTTAATTGGTATCGATATTAGTTCATCGGCTATCAAAATGATTGAGTTATCAAAAAAGAATGATGAATACCGTGTAGAATCATATGCTGTTGCTGGTTTGCCTGCTGGCTCGGTGGTTGAAAAAAATATTGCCGATGTTGAAGCAGTGGGTGATGCTGTTGCTCAAGCTTATGGGCGCTCAAGTTCAAAAGCTAAACATGCTGCTATTGCCGTTTCTGGTTCTGCCGTTATAACTAAAGTAGTAGAAATGCAATCTGATATGTCTGAAGATGAGCTGGAAGCGCAAGTTGAATCAGAAGCTGATCAGTATATTCCTTATTCTCTTGAAGAGGTTAATTTGGATTTTGAGGTGTTAGGACCATCAAAAGATAATGACACGATGGTAGATGTGTTATTAGCCGCTTCTCGTACTGAGGATGTGGATATACGAGTTGATGCGGTGGCATTAGGGGGTATGGAAGCAAAAGTTGTTGATATTGAAGCTTATGCAATGGAAAATGCTGTATCACTGTTAGCGGCACAACTGCCTAATAAAGGAATTGAGCAAACGATTGCTATTTTTGATGTTGGCGCAACTATGACAACATTAAGTGTGGTGCATGATTTAAAAACAGTTTATATGCGTGAAGCTGTCTTTGGCGGCAAACAACTAACTGAAGAAATTCAAAGGCGTTATGGTTTATCCTATGAGGAAGCAGGGATGGCAAAAAAGCAAGGTGGCCTTCCTGATACCTATTTGTCAGAAGTATTAGAACCTTTTATGGAAGCAATGACCGCTGAAGTTAATCGTTCCTTACAATTTTTCTTTGCTGCAACCCAGTATAACGAAGTTGATTATATCGTCTTAGCTGGTGGTAGTGCGTCAATTGCTAATATTGATAAAATGATTGAAGAGCGATTAAGTATTAGTACTATGATTGCTAATCCATTTTCAAATATGTCACTATCAGCAAAAATTAAAGCTCAAGTCTTAAGCAACGATGCTCCTTCATTGATGATTGCCTGCGGTTTGGCTTTAAGGAGTTTTGATTAATGGCTCGAATTAATTTACTCCCTTGGCGTGAAGAAAAGCGTCAACTTCGTGAGAATAACTTTTATACTGGCTTAGGTGTTGCTGTTGCAGCGGGGTTATTGTTGCTGGTGATGGCTTATATGCAAATTAGTGCTATGATTAGTTATCAAGAATCGCGTAATGCTTATTTAAATACTGAAATAAAGCAAGTTGAAAAAGCAATTGCGGAAATTCAAAATTTGCAAAAGAAAAAGAAGGCACTATTAGAGCGGATGGAAGTGATTAAGAAGTTCCAATCAAATCGTTCTGATAGCGTAAAATTATTGGATGAAGTTGTTAAAGTTTTACCAGATGGTTTGCATTTGACATCATATACACAAAAACAGAAAACACAAAATTTTGCAGGTGTGGCACAATCAAATGCACGTGTTTCTGCATTTATGAGAAATATTGAACGCTCTGAGTGGTTAACATCACCTAATTTACAAGTTATTAAAGCTCAAGGAATAAAAGCCAACAAACGTTATAAATATAGTACCTTTAATTTGGATGCTGAACAGATTGTTTCAGACATTAGTGAAGCTAAGAAATAAAACACCAATCATAATGCAAAGTGGAATAAACGCATGGATTTAGACATAGATTTTAATGATATAGGGCGCTGGCCAACTAAATATATGATCGTTGCGTGTATTCTTGCGTTTCTACTTGTGCTTGCCGCCGGTTTTTGGTTTGTGACTAAAGATCATTGGGCACAGTTGGGAAAATCAGAAGCGAAAGAAATTGAGTTAAAAGAGTCTTTTGCCAATAAACAACAACGCGCAGTTAACTTAAATGCTTATAAAAAACAAATGAAAGAAATGGAAAAGCGTTTTGGTACCATGTTAAAGCAACTACCGAAAAAGACTGAAGTGGCTGATTTGCTGGTTGAAGTATCGCAAACAGGTTTGAGTAATGGTTTAGAGTTTTCTTTATTCCAGCCAGATGCTGAGATAAAACGAGAGTTTTATGCTGAGTTACCTATTTCTATTAATGTGACGGGGACTTATCATCAATTTGGTGGTTTTGTCAGTGAAATTGCAGCATTACCGCGGATAGTAACGATTCATGATGTGAGTATGAAACCCTTAAATAAGGGCAGTAGTAAAAATCAAGACAACCAGAAGTTAGTTGTTAGCTTATTGGCTAAAACTTACCGTTATATGGATGAGGATGAAATGTCATCTGGGAATGGGAAACGTAAACGTCGAGCAAAATAATGCGAATATTAAAGCTATTTTTTATTTTATTTTCAACAGTTCTGTTTTTTTCTTGTGCTAAACAAGATATGAATGACTTACAACAGTACGTTAATGAAGTGAAAGCAAAAAAACAAGGAGCAATTCCACCGTTGCCTGAATTTGTGCAAATTAAGATGTTTCGTTATCATGGCGATAAAGTTAGGGATCCTTTTTTACCTGTTGTTGATGTAGAAGTTGTAAACATTCGTGAAAAAAATGGCCCAAGGCCAGATGATAATAGAATAAAAGAACCATTAGAAAGTTATGCTTTAGATAGTTTAAGAATGATGGGAACCTTAATTCAAACTGATATCACATGGATTTTAGTGAAAGATCCAGAAGGTTTATTGCATCGCTTAACTATGGGAAATTATTTAGGTCTTAATAATGGAAAAATTGTTGCCATTAATGATAGCTCTGTTGAAATTAAAGAGTTGGTACCAGATGGTTCTGGTTGGGAAGAGAGAAAAGCGGGATTAGCGTTGGCTGAAGATTAAAAGCTAAAGTGGAATGCTTAAAAATCAATACCAAATTTAAACTCTGTTTTATTCAGAGACTTTTAATTTATATCAATTAATAAAGAGTGCGAGACACATGAAAAAGACATTACATCATAAAATATTGTTTACTTGTCTGCTGTTCTGCTTGAATACCATGGCTTGGGCAAATAATAATTTGGAAAAAATTGATTTTTCAACCATGCCAGGTGATAAGGTGCAAATAAGGTTACACTTCACTCAAACCGCACCGGATGCCACTGTTTTTACTATTGATACCCCTTCACGCTTGGTTTTGGATTTTAATGACCTAGCTTTAACCTTAAATGAAAAAAAACAAACCATTGGTGTGGGAAAAATTAGAAGCATTAAAGCGGTTGAAGCCCAAGGACGAGTAAGAATTGTTTTAGCTCTCGATAGCTTAACTGATTATGAGATTAAAAATAAAAACAACATGATGTTGCTAACCCTAAATGCTGGTAAAGAGTTACGCAGTGCTTCCAAAATTATTGAAAATATTGACTTTAGACGCGGTTCGGCGGGTGAAGGGCATGTTATTATTAACTTTTCTGACAAAGTAGAAAATATTAGCCTGCAAGATGAAGGTGAAAAAATCATTGTTAAGATTGAAAATGTGAATTTGCCAAATGATTTAGAACGTCGCTTGAATGTGATTGACTTTGCTACTCCGGTACAAATGATTGATACCTATGTGCAAGGTAATGACGTGCGCATGGTGATTGAAGCACAAGGGGATTATGATCATATTGGTTATCAAATGGATAATCAGTTTACCATTGAAGTTAAAGAGCTTAGCAAAAAAGAAAAAGAAGAAAAACTTAAGTCCCGATTTGGTTATAGTGGAGAGCGTTTATCTTTAATTTTTCAAGATATTGAAGTTCGTGCAGTGCTACAGTTAATTGCTGATTTTACTGGAAAAAATATGGTTACTAGTGATAGCGTTTCGGGTAATCTTACCTTGCGATTGAAAAATGTTCCTTGGGATCAAGCCCTTGATATTATACTTAAAAGCAAGGGGTTAGGAATGAGAGAAGTGGGTAATGTCATTCGTGTTGCACCGATGGATGAAATTTTAAATATTGAAAAGCAAGAATTAGAGTCGAATAAACAAATTGCTAGTCTTTCACCTAAAGTAAGAGAAACAATTCAGCTTAATTATCGACGTGCATCAGAAGTTGTTGCTTTGATTAATACCATCAAAAGTGAAAGTAGTGAAGGCGTGGATGCTACAGCTAATGATTTGAATGCAGATACGGGTGGTTCAGCAACTTTTTCTGCATCAGGTTCTTATCAGCCGGATGATCGGACTAATAAAATCTTAGTTTATGATACTCGTAAAAATATCGAACAATTAAGAAAGCTTATTGAAGAAATTGATGTTCCCACAAAACAGGTTATGATTGATGCACGGATTGTTAGCGCAAATGACTCCTTTGTAAGAGATATTGGTGTGAATTGGAGCACCTTTAATAGTGAGGAAATTAATGTTCCTACCGGCATTTATACGGGTAATGATGTTGCTGTATCCTTAGCAAAACCGGCAGCTTCAGCTACAGGTATGGGGGTTGGTATTTCAAGTGCTATTTTAGGTGGTGGCTGGTTAGTTGATTTAGAGTTGCAAGCGGCTCAAACAGATGGAATTGCTGAAATCGTTTCTAGTCCTAGGGTTGTCAGCGCCAATGGTGAAAAAGCCAAAATTAAACAAGGCGTGAGAATTCCTTATCAAACCGTTTCTCAAAATGGTACTGAAACAGCGTTTCAAGATGCTGTACTGAGTTTAGATGTTACGCCAAATATTACACCCAATAATCGTATTGATATGGATGTGGCGATAAAAAATGATTCTCAATCAGGTACAGCGGTTTCTGGTCAGCCAATTATTGATACCCAAGAGTTAACCACTAAAGTGATAGTTAATAACGGTGATACGGTAGTGCTAGGTGGAGTATTTAACTCCCAAAATGGGACAACGGAAAATAAAGTTCCTTTATTTGGTGATATTCCTGTAATTGGTAATCTCTTTAAAAATAGTACCGTTACTGAGTCAAAACGTGAGTTATTAATTTTTATTACACCTAAGGTATTAAATGCAGAATTATCATTACACAATTAGCAAAGGTATCTTTACGAAGTGTGTTAGCATGAATAAATGATGCTACAAGTTTGTTTTACTAACTCTTTATTTTAATTATCAAAAACGCATTTTTATTTTTTCATGCTAAATAAAAATATCATATTTATCGGCCCAATGGGTGCAGGTAAAACCACTATAGGCAAGCGGGTTTCGCAATATTTTCACTGTGATTTTTATGATAGTGATAAAATGATTGAAGAAAGAACAGGAGTATCTATTCCTCTCATTTTTGAATTAGAAGGTGAAGCGGGTTTTCGTAAAAGAGAAACCGATGTGCTGATTGACTTGATGCAGATGAAAAATTTGGTTCTTGCCACTGGCGGTGGCTCGGTATTAAAAGAAGAAAATCGTATCCTATTAAAAGAAGATTCACTCATTATTTTTCTTAATGCCAATTTAGAACAGTTATATCACCGAACAGCTCACGATAAAAATAGACCTTTATTACAAAGTGACGATCCGAAAGAAAAACTGAGAAGCATATTAGAGGAACGCCTTCCTATTTATACAGAACTTGCTGATATTATTATTGAGACAGATCATCAAAGCATTAATGTTGC
>CAYMMQ010000016.1:0-9115 GCA_964391585.1 uncultured Ectothiorhodospiraceae bacterium | reverse complement strand
ACCACCTTATTAGCACAAGTAGATTCTTCAGTTGGAGGGAAAACAGGTGTTAATCATGTGTTAGGTAAAAATATGATCGGTAGTTTTTATCAGCCTCAATGTGTTATCGCTGATACAAATACCTTAAACACTTTGGAAGATAGACAGCTAAGCTCAGGGATGGCAGAAGTTATCAAATATGCTTTAATCGATGATGAAGCATTTTTAACTTGGTTAGAGCAAAATATGTCTTTATTACTCGATAGAACAAGCGATAGTTTAATTTATGCAATTGAACAATCGTGTGCGGCAAAAGCTAAAATTGTCGCAAGTGATGAAAAAGAAGCGGGCGTTAGAGCTTTACTAAACTTGGGTCATACTTTTGGTCATGCGATAGAAACTGCACTAGGTTATGGTTTTTGTCTACACGGTGAAGCAATCGCAATTGGTATGCTAATGGCTGCCGATTTATCTGTTCGTCAAGGCTGGTTAGAAAAAAGATCCAGTTTAAGAATGATGGCAGTTTTTAAACAAGCTAATTTGCCTACATCAATTCCAGGCACTATTAGTCGAGAAAAAATGTTGAAACTGATGTTGGGGGATAAAAAAGTATTAGATGGGCAACTTCATCTGGTTTTATTTAAAGCAGAAGCACAAAGTTTCATTACTGCAGACTATGTTCATAAGCATTTAGTTGCTACAATTGATGCATTCATAAAAAACAAGTAGCCAAAAAGGATTAACTGAAGAAAATATCACATGACTGATTCAGAACAAAAACCACAGCTTGATGATTTTGACAAAATGGATGAAATTGCTTCTTCACTGAAAAAACAAATGAGCAAGTTAAATGGAAGCCCTTCCTATGAAGATGAAGTGGATGAGGATGTTTATCATCAATCAACAAGTAAATCAGCACGCGTAAATCATTCGGGAGATTTATTGTCCACGTACAATCTAAAATTTGTATTAACTGGATTGATTGGTTTACTGATTATTATTTCTATTTTGAGTTATTTCTTTCTTGGTCAAGATAAAGAGTCAAAACAACAAGCAATTGCCTTACCAGAGAATTCTGAAAATTCTTTAATAAATAATAATAGCAAAACCGATTCAAGCCTATATTTAAGCCCAGATAATAATAGAGTAAAAAAAATACCGTTGACTTATGTTAGTAGTGAAAATACTAATGATGAGCTTAGCGAAGAAAAAGTGGTAGAAGATGAAATAACCACGATCGATTTGTCAAAAACAAGTAATAATATTAAGCTACCTGCCCAGAAAGTCGATAAAACTGTCGAAATTTCAAATAATCAAACAGTGGTGAAAACAGCAGTAACTCCAAGTATAAAAGATATTTACCCTAATATTGTCATTGGCAGTAATTCTCGGCAAAAAATTATTCTAAAAGGTGAAAACTTTACACAATCAACACAAGTTCAGGTCAGTTGGAGCAGTGGTTCTTCTTATAGAAGTAAAATTTTCTCCGCTAAAAAAACAGCATCACAATTTTCATTTATCAATGATAATGAAATTCAACTGAGATTAACTACGGGTATTAAAGCAAGTAATTGGCAATTATTAGTTATTAATAAAGGAGTGAAATCTAATCAGTTTTTCTTTAAGGTAACGCCACCCTTTATTACTAAAAAAGTTACAGCTGAAAAAGTGAGCTCTAAAAATAAAGTTGTGATTAAGCCGACTCAAGAGCAAACCGCAGTAAGCAGCCAAACATCAAACAACTCAGTAAGCAGTCGTTCGGATATTATCTCATCAAGTTTGGGATCAAACTATACCGTTCAATTGACAGGCTCTTCGAGTGATTCATCAATCAAGCAGTTAATTGAAAAATATAACCATGTTAAGCCACTAGAGTTAATGGTGAGTAATCGTAATGGAAGCGACTGGTATTCTCTGCTGTATGGAAGTTTCAAGTCTAAAGATGAAGCAAATAAAGCTTATAACAAGCTACCTTCTGGATTAAAGAAAAACAAACCATGGATCCGCTCGGTAGAGTCAGTGCAAAAGCAGATGGGGAGTATTATCAAACCTACAACTTCTGAAGCAAAAATGAACACACATACTGCAGCCAAAAAGGTTACAGCGGTTAAACTCGAAGATGGTAAGCCTCGAAGTAGCCAGAAGGTGGTAACGCAAAAGGTGATAACAAAATCAGATGAACTTGTTGCTAGCGAACAGAAAATTTTAACCATAAATCCCTTACGCTGGACTTTACAATTATTAAGCACTTCATCTTTATCTAGCTTGCAGCAATATATTAAAAAACACAAACTGGAAAATAAAAGCTATTTTTATCAAAAAATTATCAATGGTAGTGAGAGGTTTACCCTGATTTATGGCGCATACTCATCTAAAATGAATGCTCAGTTTGCTATTGAAAAATTACCCAAAGACATTCAAGTAGCAAAACCTTGGGCAAAGAAATATCAAGATATTCAAAACACGATCCGAGCAAATTGATAGCTAAAGCTAAGCATTATTTTTAATGATGGATAATGATGTACTCGCTGCTAGGCTTTACTAATTCCAGCAATACTTGTTTATTTAATTAAATTATCAGCTGCTTGTTGATATTTAAGCTGGGTATTAGTGACGATGTCATTTGTTAAGGCTGGTGGTGTGACTTTTTTGTCCCATAAACCTTGTGATACTAAACTTTCCAAATAATCTCTGACATATTGTTTATCAAAACTTTGCGGGCTAGTGCCTATTTGATAACTGCTTTTATCCCAAAAACGTGATGAGTCAGGAGTCAAAATTTCATCGATTAGAATAAGCTGATTATTTTCATCTAAACCAAATTCAAACTTAGTATCAGCAATAATAATTCCACGCTCAAGAGCATATTCAGCTGCTTGTTGATATAAGGTTATGCTGATGTCTTTCACCTGTTGAGCAATTTTTTCACCTAATAGTTTTTCACTCTGTGAATAACTGATATTTTCATCATGCTCTCCAACACTCGCCTTACTTGAAGGGGTGTAAATAGGCGTGTTAAGTTGTTCAGCAAGTTGTAAACCTGATGGCAAGGTAATATCACAGATTTTTCCGCTCTGTTGATAATCTTTCCATGCAGAGCCAATAACATATCCGCGGACAATCGCTTCAATTGGCAGTGCCTTAACCCGTTTAACTATAATTGCACGATCTACTACTGAGTTTAACTCTTCTGGAACCGTCAAAACTTCACTAAGAGGTATATCAACTAAGTGATTTTGAATGAGTTTAGAAAAGCGGTTAAACCAAAAGTTGGATATTTCAGTTAAAATTTTTCCTTTATTGGGAATGGCCGTTGGCAAAATAAAATCAAATGCCGATAAACGATCTGTGGTAACAATTAATAAAAGCTCATCATTAATCGCATAAATATCTCTTACTTTTCCTTGATGAACTAATGGTAAGCTTTTTATTTTAGATTGATATAATTGGGTCACGAGATTATTTTCTTTTTGGTTAAAAAGCGCACTTTAAAATTGAGAAAAGGCGTTTTGTTAAGTTTATAGTAAAAATGATGATTATACTCCATAATATACTCTTGAATAGAGGTTGATACTATAAAATGTAGTGCTAATGATT
Source organism: uncultured Ectothiorhodospiraceae bacterium (assembly GCA_964391585.1). Lineage (GTDB taxonomy): Bacteria > Pseudomonadota > Gammaproteobacteria > GRL18 > GRL18 > JADGAU01. The sequence continues at coordinate 5,539 of CAYMMQ010000016.1, read as the reverse complement.
GTAAATGCTTTGCTAAATGTAGGTTTTAATAACGTATGAATAAAAAAATTAAATTGTATGTCTTTTTAGCTTTAAGCTTGATAGTGATACTATTGCCATTTTGGAGTACGACGGCGTTTTTAGATCTGAAATTATATGATACACAAAGTTACTTTATTCGCGAGTATACCGCTCCTCAGAAAGCATTAGCTAAAGAAGTGGTCCTAATTGGCATTGATGAGCAAACCTATAAGCAGTTTAAGGAACCGTTTGCTTTATGGCATCAGCATATAAGTGATTTATTTTCAGCTTTATCGGTTTCAGGTATTACCGTTTTAGGATTTGATATTGCATTTCCTGACAGATCCTATAATAGTATTATGCCTGGACAGGATACAAAATTATTAAGAGGCATGTTAACGTTAAGGAAAAAAGCCCCTTTTGTCCTTGGTGTTACCCGTGAGCAAAATGGCAAAACTAGAGAGATCTATCCGATTTTTTTATCAACAGCAGGGAAAAAAGGTTATGCCTTTGTGTTATGGCAACTCGATCAAGATCGTATTATTCGCCATTATAATAAAAATTTCGGTGCTACTGATAAAGAGATCCCTACTTTAATTGAGGTGATGGCTTTTCACCAAGGTGTTGAAGCAGAATCAGGGTTAATTAATTATTTTCAGGGAGATAAAATTAGTTATGTCCCATTTCAAGATGTTATATCATGGTATAGAAATAATAATATTGAAAAACTTGAGCAGCACTTTAAAGGTAAAGCGGTGATTGTTGGGACTGTACTACCTTTTGAAGATCGGCATTATCAACCACTCAATCTCACATCATGGGAACAAAATAACAATAATTTTGTTCCCGGGGTATTAACACATGTACAGGGGCTGCGAAATCTTTTAAATAATGGTCTAATTAGTGAAGCACCATTATTTCTTATTCTTGTTATTAATTTATTACTACTTTTTTTATGGTGGTTAGAAAAAGATAGTAAATGGTCATTTGTGGTTAGTAGCTGTCTTTCTGTGCTCGCCGTAGTTGTGCAAACCGTATTGTTGAAAAATTATCATTACTTTTTCCCCATTGTCTCATTATTGATTGCTCTTTTTTTGCTGTGGTTAACCCATACGATTTTGAATATGGTTGAACAAATCATGGAGAAACAACAATTAAGAAAACTATTTGGTGGATATGTGAGTCCACAAGTAATGAATGAAATTATTAAAGGGAATATTAAACCGGGTATTCATGGAGAACGTAAAGAGATCTGTATCTTATTTTCTGATATCCGTAGTTTTACCACTATTAGTGAAAATTTAGAGCCTGAGGATATTATTTATTTTTTAAATCAATATCTAGAAAAAATGACTGATGCTATCCAAGGTAACGGTGGTACTATCGATAAATTTATGGGTGATGGGATTATGGCTTTTTTTGGTGCCCCTCAACCATCTGAAACAGCAGTGTTTGATGCTTTTAATGCTGCAAAAGATAAATTAATAAAACTTGAGCAACTAAATGAAGACTTTCGAGTTCAAGGAGAAATGCCTGAAATAAAAATTGGCATAGGCTTACATTTTGGTTATGCGGTTGTTGGTAATATTGGCTCAGAGCAACGTAATGAATATACTGCAATTGGAGATGTGGTGAACACAGCAAGTCGCTTAGAAGGTTTAACCAAAAAAGCAGGATATCCTGTTGTTGTCTCAAAAGCTGTCGTGGACGCATTAAATGGCAGTGAAAAATTTGATCATATTGGAGATATGCCGGTAAAAGGTAGAGCGCCAGTTGATGTTTTTGGTTGGCCAGCTAAAAATAAAAAAATATAATCAATAACATAGTGGTAGCTACTGATTACTGCGTTAAGTTAGCATGTGTTCTCATGATCGAATACAATATTTACTGTCAAATATGTTATATAGATTGACTAATACAACAAATTGACCTATCTTTTGTTTAACATTTTAAATACTTTTTATTGAACAATTTAATTTATATATTTTAAGGAATGTATTATGAAAAAACTATGTAACCTGCTTTTCTTGTTCTTTTTTTCTTTTTCGGCAGTTTGGGTTAATGCATCACCTGTAGCCATGGTGATGGACTTGATGGGTAAGGTTCAGGTTAATGGTGCGCAGACAGAACTGTTGGCAGAACTCGAAGATAAAAGTAGTATTAGCCTTGAAAAAGATGCATCTGTTTTGGTAGTCTTTTTATCAAGTGGTGAAGAATATAAGTTACAAGGCCCTGCAACTGCTACCATTGAGGGAAATAGTTTAAAAAGTAGCCACCCTGCTCAAAAATCACAAACGATATTAGCTTCAGTTGAAAATATTGATAATAGTAATTTTGGTCAAGCGGCGATTGTTATGCGTTCTGGCTCTTCGGGAGCACAGGAAAAAATGATCGATATGATTTACCCTAAATCTTCAAAAATATTATCTTCTAGTCCTAAACTTAAGTGGCTAGGCTTGGGAACTGGGTATGATTATCGAGTTGAAGTGCTTTCTGAAGCAGGAGATTCTTTGTACTCAGCTGAAACAAATAAAACTTTTGTTCAAATTCCTGATACCATCGTTTTACCAAGAGGTGAGTTGTTATCCTGGGAAATAGAGGCAGTTAAAGGAAAGTCTATTTTATACAATATTGCAGACTTCTTTATTGCTAATAAAGATGAAGTTTCGCAGGTAGAAAAAAGTCGCCCAGCTGATAATGCTTCTTTCTCTCAAAAGTTAATGTTTGCTTGGAGTGTTGAGAAACGAGGTTTAAATCATGAAGCTCAAAAATATTGGCAGATATTAGCAAAACTAAGACCTAATGATGCTGTAATTCAGTCAAAACTAAAATAGTTACTTAGTTTTTGTATTCCTTTTTGTATTCCTTTTTATGAGAGTCATAACGGATGATTTTATCAACTAAAGCCATTATTTTTCAGTCGAGTATTTTCCTTGCTGTGTTGATGATACAGCCTGTAAAAGCTGAAGTCGTCACCGATGGTACTGCAGGTGCTATAGTGACCATGCAAGGAAATCAGTATACGATTGATCAGCAATTAGGAACAATGGTTGGCGATAATTTGTTTCATAGTTTCTTATCGTTTAATGTAAAAACTAATGAAACAGCAACATTTACTGGTAACTCTGCAATTAAAAATGTGATCAGTCGAGTTACCGGAGGAAACAGTTCAAATATTGATGGAACGATTAGCTCTCAAATTGGTAGCGAAGGTTTTTATCTCATTAATCCCGCGGGCATTGTTTTTGGTAACAATGCTCAAGTCGACGTGCCAGCCTCATTTTATGCAACAACAGCAAAACAGTTAATTTTCTCAAATGGTGATATTGTTAATAGTGACTCTCCAACGGCGAGTTCATTTTCTATTGCCACTCCACAATCATTTGGTTTTGCTGCAAATAGTAATAGTAAAATCACCATTGATGCTGTAGACCTGAGTGTTAAAAATGGCAATCAACTTTCTTTTGTTGCCAATAATTTAGATGTGAATCTAAATGCTAGTCAAAACACACGTCTGACTGCGGCAGAAGGTGGGATCAACTTAATTGCTCAAGGTAGTTCAACGCAAGTGATTCCAGTTAAGAATACTGATTTGTCTACTGGGGCTAATGGTGATATTTTTATCAAAAGCACAACTTTAGATGTACGAGGAAATGGCTCAGGTTCTGTTTATCTTCAAGGTGCTAATCTAGAACTTAGCGATAGCACAATTACTGCAGATAATAATGGTAGTCAAGATGCTGTTGGCAAGATAAATATTCAAGCACAGAACTTAACTATGGATCAAAGTAATATTGATGCGGATGTCTTATCAAGTGGCAATGGTGCAAATTTAGTGATAGATGTTAGTGATAAAATGTTATTAAATAATATCAGTAATATCAGTATGAATAGTGAAGTTGGAACATTGGGGGATGTAGGACAAATTAATATAAAAGCCCAAGACTTTGTGATGTTAGATCGCTCATTTTTAACTACTTCAGCCAATGGTGATGGAAAAGGAGGCGATATTAACATAAGCTCTAGTTCCATTTTGTTAGATGGTTATGATTACCGAGGGATTGGTGCGGGAGTGGGTATACGTTCTTCTTCTTTAAGTTCTGCTTCAGTTGCTCGAGTTGATGGTGAACCTCAAGTCGTTACCAATCAGGCCTTAGGTAATTCTGGCAATATTAATATTAAGACTAATAGCATAGATATTATACAAACTGCAAGAATTAGCACCTCAACTTTTTCCAAAGGCAATGCGGGCAAGGTTCAAATTGATGCTCAACAAATTAATCTTGATTCAAAGTCTTATGCTGGAGATATTAACAAACAAGGTGAGCCCTATATTACTGGGATTTTTAGTAATACCAGTGTGTTTGAGAAAAGTAATATCGTATTAGGTTTTGATGCTACCACTAATAGTATTTCCAGAGAAGATGTTCGTTTGTCGGCTAGCGGAAATGCGGGTGAAATTATTTTGAATGCTGATAATATCTATATTAAACAAACAGCTCAAGTATCCAGTAGTACCACAAGTTTGGGTAATGCGGGAACTATTCAAGTGAATAGCCAATTGCTTGATATTGATAGCTTAGGTTTAGTTGCTGCAAGTACTGGCTTGTTAACTGAGTCATCAAATGCATCAAGTGGAGATGCTGGCTCTATCAGTGTTAATAGCAAACAATTGACTATTAGTAATGCAGCTGTCATTAAAAGTAGCTCCGCAACGTCAGGCCAAGCTGGCTCTATTAGTATTAATGCAAGTGCTATCTCTATGTATAACAACGGATTAATTTCTGTCAAAGGCAAAGATAAAACCGATAATAATGCAATAAATACTCCAACGATAAATATTAATGCTCGTAGTCTTCAACTTTCACAACAGTCTAATATTTCTGCGCAAAGTGATGGTACGGCTAGCGGTGGTAAAATCACTGTTTCTGCATCAAATGATATTATTCTTGACTCATTATCTCAAATCAGTACAGAAGCCAATGATGCCGATGCAGGCTCTATTACTCTTGATACACCAGCCCTTTTATTAAATAATGGGCTTGTTACCAGCTCAGTAGGACGTTTAGTAGATGGCCAGCCTGTTATTCATGGGAATGCAGGAGATATTAGTCTTAATAGCAACTCATTAATTATGTCAGCTGGTTTTATTCAAGCAAACACTCAGGGGGTTAGTGGCCATGGAGGAGCAATTTTTGTTAATTCAAATCAAGTGGTCAGTGCATACAATCGCTTAGCGGTTGGAGGTGGTGTTCCACAAGATTTCTTAGCAAATTCCGGTGAAAATATCATTCAGGCGGCATCACCTGCAGGCTCACCTGGGAAAATCACCATAACCTCTCCCATTGATAATATGACGACCTTATTACAAGCGGTTGATAGTAGCTTTAAACCAATAGTGGTGATAGCTAATAATCCTTGTGAAATGGAGTCTGGTGAATTACCAAGTTCTTTGATTATATCAGGAAGAGGTGCTTTGCCTAGAAAACCTGCTGATGATGTTTTAATCTCACCTATCTCACTAAGTCAAGCTAGTAAC
>CAYMMQ010000015.1:24840-28003 GCA_964391585.1 uncultured Ectothiorhodospiraceae bacterium | reverse complement strand
TCATTCCCCCTTTTTCTAGCAAAATTGGGCGCTTTTAGGCGAGGGGGAAACTAAATACATCAGTTTCCTCCTAAAGTAGCAATGTATGTACTAATATTAATTTTTACTAAGATGACAAAGCCTGAATTTTCTTCTGTTGCGCTAATAATCCACTAAGACTGGTTTGCGTATCAGCAAGTTTCTGACGTTCTGCTTCAACAACTGCGGCAGGAGCACGCTCAGCAAAATTTGCATTTGCTAATTTATTAGTGAGACTTTTTTCATAACTGCTTAATTGAGCAATTTCCTTTTCAAGTCGTTGTAATTCTTCGTTAACATCAATTAAACCGGCTAAAGGTAATAATAACTTCATTTCACCCACCATTGCGGTAGCAGACTCAGGAGCGCTATCAGATTGTTCCAACCACTGAATATCTTCTAAACGAGCAAGGCTATATAAAATATCTTTATTATGGTTTAAATAATTTAAATCTTGTGGCGTACCATCTTGTAATAACACATTTAGCTTTTTACCAGGTTTGATATCCATACTACTGCGTATTTTTCTGATTGCTATAACCACATCTTGTACCCATTTCATTTCGGTATTGGCAGCATTATCAATCATAGTATCATTTGACTGGGGATAAGCTTGTAACATAATGCTATCTGCCTGAATTGACGCTAATGGGGCGATACGCTGCCAAATTTCTTCGGTAATAAAAGGAATAATAGGGTGTGCAAGTCGTAAGATATTTTCTAATACCAATACCAGGGTATAACGAGTTGCAAGTTGTACTTTCTCAACGGGACTATTTAATGCAGGTTTGGCAAGTTCTACATACCAATCACAATATGTATTCCAAGTGAAATCGTAAATAGTTTGTGCAGCGCGATCAAAACGATAGCTATTAATACTTTCATTCATATACGCGATGGTGTGCTGTAATTGCGTTCGGATCCACTTATCGGCAAGACTAAATGTTAAGTTTTCTTGTTGATTTGGCTCAAAACCACAGGCAAAACCTTCAGTATTTAACATCACATAGCGTGAGGCATTCCATAACTTGTTACAAAAGTTACGATAACCTTCAATACGTCCCATGTCAAACTTGATATCTCGCCCTGTTGTTGCTTGAATTGCAAAGGTAAAACGCAAAGCATCGGTACCAAAAGCAGGAATACCATCTTTAAAATCTTTACGAGTTTGCTTTTCAATCTTTTTCGCTAATTGCGGTTGCATCATGCCTTTGGCGCGTTTTGCTACCAAAGATTCAAGATCAATACCTTCAATCAAGTCAATGGGATCTAAGACATTGCCTTTCGATTTTGACATTTTTTGACCATGAGCATCACGTACCAGACCATGAATATAGACTTCGTGAAAAGGAACTGTGCCGGTGAATTTTAGCCCCATCATAATCATGCGGGCTACCCAGAAAAAGATAATATCAAATCCTGTGACTAAAACATTAGTGGGGTAGAACGTATCAAAATCAACGGTTTTTTCAGGCCAACCCAAGGTTGAAAAAGGCCATAAAGCGGATGAAAACCAAGTATCTAGAACATCTTCATCTTGACGTAATTTAATCTCATCGGCTAATTGATATTTTTTCCTAACTTCTGCTTCATCTCGGGCGACATAAATTTTGCCATCTTCATCATACCATGCTGGAATTCTATGCCCCCACCAGATTTGACGAGAAATACACCAGTCCTCGATATTATTCATCCATTCATAATAGGTGTTTTTCCAATTATCAGGAACAAACTTGATTCTGCCGTCTTCCACCGCAGCGATTGCCGGCTCAGCTAATGGCCCAACCTTTACATACCACTGATCGGTTAAAAGTGGCTCAATAACGGCTCCTGATCGATCACCTCGTGGCACCATTAATTTATGATCATCAATTTTTTCTAATAAGCCTAATTCGGTTAAATCATCTAAAATCACTTTTCGAGCTTGATAACGATCCAAACCTTGATATTTTTCAGGTGCATTTTCATTAATGGCTGCATCAATGGTAAAAATATTCGTTAGGCTTAAATCATGACGTTTACCCATCGCATAGTCATTAAAATCATGCGCAGGGGTGATTTTTACACAGCCTGTTCCAAAGTTTGGATCAACATAGTCATCCGCAATAATAGGAATTTCACGATTGCATAAAGGCAGTGAAACAGACTTGCCAATTAGGTGTTGATAACGCTCATCATCAGGATGAATCGCAACGGCAGCATCACCTAACATGGTTTCGGGACGAGTGGTGGCAACCACAATATGATCCCCGCTACCACTAATAGGGTAGCGCATATGCCATAAATTGCCCGCTTCTTCTTGTGAGATAACTTCTAAATCAGATACAGCCGTATGCAACACAGGATCCCAATTCACCAAGCGTTTGCCTCGATAGATAAGATCTTCATCAAATAACTGAACAAACACTTCTTTTACCGCGTCAGAAAGCCCTTCATCCATGGTAAAGCGCTCTTTTTCCCAATCTAATGAAGAGCCCATCCGGCGAAGTTGCTTGGTAATGGTATTGCCAGAATGTTGCTTCCAATTCCAAACTTTATCAATAAATGCTTCACGCCCTAAGTCATGACGAGTTTTGTCTTCTGCATTTAATATGCGTTCAACCACCATTTGCGTTGCAATGCCCGCATGATCCGTTCCTGGCTGCCAAAGGGTTTTATCACCTTGCATTCGGTGATAACGAATCAACGCATCCATAATGGTATCTTGGAATGCATGTCCCATATGTAAACTACCGGTTACATTGGGAGGTGGGATCATAATGCAATAGCTTGAGTTTTCACTTCTATGATCCGAAGAAAAGTAGCCTTTATTTTCCCACGTTTGGTACCAGTGTTGTTCGATGTCTTGAGGTTTGTATGTCTTTTCCATTATTACTATTGTCTTTAATAAATTGATAAACGTACTATTATAATGGAATTTGTGAACAAGTTGGCATAATTGTTATTATTTTTGCGTAATATAAGCTTAAAGTAGCTGCATAAGGTAAAATACTAGTTTTCAAGCTTATCCCTCGCCTAAAAACACCTACTTTTTTATTTGAAATAAAAGGTGAAAAGTTTCGAGTAATTTTTATATTAAGAGCTAAGCATTGAGGACTGATTTATCACTTTATTAATAACGGATGGTAGCGTATACTATTAACAA
>CAYMMQ010000015.1:0-24740 GCA_964391585.1 uncultured Ectothiorhodospiraceae bacterium | reverse complement strand
CTCACCCATGGTAAATGCAGCTGTAGCAGACATTCAATTAGCACATGCGAATACCATTACTACCCCAGTAGTGGTAAATACTAGCACAACTACTTCTCCTGTGACTGTAACCGCTGGCTCACTGACAACGTCAACAATATCTGGAGAAACAAGCACTAGCACTTTGAGTGCTGATGTAAAAGTAAATGGGCAAAGTCTAGCGCAAGGTGGTTCCGCTTTAAATACAGATTATCTCGATATCTTTGTAGACATTTTCTTCGATGAACTTGATATTGCTTCTTCGGTGCAAATCTATGCAGTTGCTCAATATAATGGTGAATTCTTTATGAAAGACAATGGAGGTAATTGGGTGCCTTGGAGCGGGGTGGTTGATGAGTTAATAACTTATCGTACAACGGTTGCGGGAAGTAAATATACAGTAGAAGTTGTCACAGCACTGCATAACCTTGCTGGAAGTTTTAACGTGTATGTTGGATACAAAAATGCAGCAGGGGATCTAATTTATAATATTGAGCCAGTTTCTTTTGAAGTTAAATAATTGAGTTTATTCTCATAACTACCGATCGGTTAAGTTGATAAAAGAACTGATCGGTATAACAACTTTTCTCCTTTAATCTCTTACTATTACTAATGGATAGTCATAGCTTAGTTCTTAAGAACAATATTGCTCGAAACTGCTCCTCTTAAGCAACCAAATTTAGGCGCGTTTAGGCATCAGTTTCCTCCTTAAGTAGCAAGGTATGAATTGATAATAGTAATAAATATAACAAAAAATGGAAGTAGCTATATAGAAGTAGCTATATAGAAGTAGCTATATAAAGGAGTAATAAGTGGCAAATAATAGAGTTCGTTTGGCTGTTATTTTAATAATATGTTGCTCCGCTCTTTCGTGTATTACTCTGCCAAGTGCAACTCTCGATAGTACATCTACGACGTTAAAAGAAGCTGTAAGCCCTATGGATTATGGCCTATTAACCACACTTCCTGAAGCACCAATTTCATATCAAAAAACCATTCGACCGATTTTAGCGAATCGTTGTGTGACGTGTCATGCCTGTTATGATGCCCCATGTCAGCTTAAACTATCCTCTGCGTCTGGGATTTTAAGAGGTGCGAGTAAAACGCCTGTCTATGCCAGTCGACGTATCTTAGCAGAAGAACCAACGCGGTTAGGTATTGATGCTAAAACGCAGCGGCAGTGGCGCGATAAAGGGTTTCATTCTGTTTTAAGTCCAACTGCTCTTGCGACGGGTACAGTGTATCAACATCCTGATACTCAACAAGCAATTGATAATTTACAACAGTCATTGCTTTATCAATTTATTCGTCAAAAAAGCATGTTTCCTCAACCACAACTAGGAAAGCTTTCAGATAAATTTCCCTTAAGTATTAATAGTAAATGGCAGTGTCCAACTACTCAAGAGTCAGCGCATTTTTTTGCAGACAATCAGCAGTTTGGAATGCCGTATGCGCTCCCTAATCTTTCATCAGCAGAATATGAGCCACTTGTTCAATGGATTGCTCAGGGCAGTCCTATGGAAACGTCATTGCCTTTGGCTGATGAGATAAAAAAGACGCTTGCTAAATGGGAAGATTTTTTTAATCAACCCTCGTTAAAGCAACAATTAATGAGTCGCTATATTTATGAACATCTATTTTTAGGACATATTTATTTTCAAGAACATGTTTACGAAAATCAACAGCCACAGTTTTTTCGACTGATCCGTTCTAAAACACCCAAAGGTCAGACGATTGACGAGATAGCCACGAGAAGGCCGTATGATGATCCAAAAACAAAGCGATTTTATTATCGATTTAAAGCTATCGATGCGGATATGGTGCTAAAAACGAGTCGGCCGTACCTTTTATCAGATGATAAAATGCAGCGTTATCGACAGTTATTTTTAACTCCTCAATATACGGTAAATGCAAAGCATTTTAGCTACAAGTCAAAAGAAGCTGCTAACCCTTTTTATGTGTTTCAAGATATACCTGCCCATTCTCGTTATCAGTTTATGCTTGATAATGCTTACTTTATCATTGATGGCTTTATTAAAGGCTCGGTTTGTCGAGGGCAGGTGGCTTTAAATGTGATTGACGATTATTTCTGGCTGGTGTTTTTTTCTCCTGATAGTCAAGAAGCATTAATCAACCCAGATTTTATCAAGCAGCAAATTCCAAATTTAACCTTGCCTGCTGAACAGGGGAATAGCTTAAATTTATTATCGGTTTGGAATCGTTATTGGGATCATCAGAAACAGTATACTGATGAGAAATATCAGTTTTTAGCTTCAGAAAAACCCCAGACACTTAAAGCAGCCATCGCAAAAATATGGGATGGCCAACAAAGGAATGAATCTGCGCATTTAACCATCTTTAGGCACACAGATAGTTCTTCATTAAATAAGGGATTGATAGGGGATAAACCATCTTCCATTTTATTATTAGATTACCCCTTATTAGAGCGGATCCATTATTTACTGGTGGCAGGGTTTGATGTGTTTGGCAATATCGGACATCAACTGAATACGCGCCTTTATATGGATTTTTTACGCATTGAAGGAGAAGATAATTTTCTAACTTATTTGGATCTAGAACAACGAAAGCTTTATAAAGATAGTTGGTATCAAGGCATTAGAAAGCGATTAAATAAACAATTTGAGTATTCTGAAAAGTGGTTAGCGCATCATCAAGTTAAGAGTGATGAAAACGTTGACTCTATTGATACACTTTATGCCTTGCTTAAACAACGACCACTAAGTTCGCTAACCTCTTATTCTTCTTTAAAGCAGGTTAAAAATCCACAATTAAAGCATCAGTTACAGCAATTAACTGAGCAGGTGAATCATTACCGCGGAGAGCAATTAAAATACATTCCTGATATTTCTTTTATTCGCATTACAGAATCTGGGGAAGAAATTGCTCCTGTCTTTAGCTTGGTTCATCACAAAGCTTATGAGCATTTGAGCTCGATGTTTCAAGAAGACGAAGATGATTTAAATCGAGATTATCAACGAGATAGTATTAGTCTGCTAGATTGGTTGGAAGGGGCATATCCTGATTTCTTTTTACAGGTGCCAGCAGTTTCTATAGCGCAATTTAGAAAAGATTTTATGGCAATTAAAGATTCAGTAAGTTATGAGTTTTTTGTTGAGCGTTATGGTGTTCGTCGCAGTAATCCAGAATTTTGGTCTGTTTTTGATAAGTTTAGCGAACAACGAAAAAAACAGGACATTATCAGTGCAGGGATTTATGATTTAAATCGTTATGAAAATAAGTAATGAAATCTAAAACGACATCTAAGAGCTTAAAAGCCTTGCTTTAAAATGTAAGCAGATATCTCGCTTACAGCAAAGTCTCAATGCTTAGTAGCAAAATCAAGTCTTCCCTAGCCCCTCTTTGCAGAGGGGAACTAGCGAAGTGTTTTAAGCTACAGCACTCAAGCCTGTTTTAGCATAAGAGCCGGTTGCTCCGCTGGAACTATAGGTTTGGGTTGAAGCATGGCGGTTTCCTAATAAAATTTTCAGGATACTTTCATTGGTGTTTTTTCGCATATGAATCAGCCGGCCATTGACTTCGTTACTGCTTTTACATTGGCGGATTTGTGCTTGTACTTGCTCCCAAGTGGCAGATAACTGTTCATCATTAATTTCTTCCATTAACATTTTAAAGGATTCTGGGCTAGGAGTTAATCCATGACAGGTCAGTATATGGCTTCGTTGCTGATCAAGTTGTTGTAACTGACTTAAATAGGGCTGTTTTTGCACTAAAATTTCATGCAACTCAGTAGATTTTGACGCCTTAATCGCACTATTTTCTTGTTCGATCAACTCGATGACTTTTTCTAAACAAATTAATTCTTGGGAAATTATCTGCGATATTTCCGCAGAAGCTGTAACTAAATCCATTATATCTACTCCTTGTTTTAAACAATTTATAATGGATATGCAGGCAGTATTACAATTAATTAAATAGGTAAAAACGGCTTAAAAAAGTTTTTACCGACTTCCTAATAACTAGCGGGACAAAGCTCTTTCCATATCAAGAAACTTTTGAGCAATTTTATCAGGATTAATGGTATAAGAATTACTTTCAATTGCTTTTTGTATTTCTTCTACTTTCTGCATATCAATAATTGGAAGATGTGCAATACGATCTTCCAGTTTTTTTAAATTAATTGCAGAATCAGTAATAGTGACATTGTCAGCTGAAGGAGGGGGAGTTGGAGTTGAAGAACCTTTTCCTGGTGCAACAGTATCCATCTTAGTATTACTATTTCTAGTAAACTTAGATACATTATCTGTAGATGTTCTTTGCGCCTGGTTTAGTTGGTTACCAGTAATATTGTTTACTGTCATGTCAATCTCCTAAGATAGTACTATTAGCGACCAAAAGATTTTAAACTTTAGAGCTTTTTTATCTATCCTTGTTAAAATTTTTAATCATTATACACATTTTTTGTCAATCGATTAATAATTAATTAAAAATTTACTCGAACTACTCCTCTTTTTACTACTATTGCTTCTACAATTTTATTCGAACTGCTATTTCTTACTTTAATTTGTTCATTTACACTCCCATTTTTTAATGCCACACCTTTCATTTGCACTTGAAAGGATTTATTTTTAGCCATAATAATCACTTCTTGTTTGCGCCTAACCCAAAAATCTGTTTCCAATTGATTAGGTCGTATGGCACTATTGGGCCGAATGGTGTGTTTAGCCAGCTTTCCTACTACATCCTTTTCATTGCTAAAATGTTGACGATGATAGCTGGACAAACTTTTTGCTTTGATCGTTACATTTTCTTTACTTAAAGACTCACCTTTTAAAATCATTTTTGTACTAACAACCACATCAACTTGAATATCTGCTTTGATAATCACATAAAGCTTCCAAAATGGAGCTCCACACTTAACACCAACGGTAAATTGGGTATTGACTCGAAAACCATTGGGTAAAAATGCTTCAAGATCTTGCGTGCACTGAGCTAGTTTCATCCGAGAATCAATATATCCTGAACTGATTGAAACCAGATTAAATTGTTCAGGAATTTGTGTTTTAGCAAATTCAATGGCCAAATCAGAAATGGATGTCAGTGACTGAAATTTTTGTTCTTCATTTAACACAGTGTTTGCTTTAGCTAAAAAGCTAACATTTGCTAGCAGCAATAATAAAAATATTCTCATCTGCAGATCCTTTTTTGACACTTGGTTAACTTAATTATAGAAATGCAAAATGTATGCCTAAAATATTATTTAATGATATTGCTCAGCGGTGGGGATTTTGTTTTGTTTGTTTTAAGCTTAAGTTATAATCTTTCCAAGCTGAGCTAGGGAGTTTTGCTAGGGAGTTTTTAGATACAGTTTAGATAATTATTGAGAAAACATGAAAAGAACACGAGTAAAAATGTGTGGTATTACCACAAAAAAAGATGCGCTAAATGCCATTGCATGTGGCGCTGATGCCTTGGGTTTTGTTTTTTATCCCAAAAGTCCACGCTATATCAGCCCAGGAAAAGCTGCAAGTATTATTGCTGCTTTACCGCCTTTTGTCAGTTCATCAGGTTTGTTTGTTAATGAAAATGCAGCCGTTGTAACATCAACTATTTTAGAAACACAGCTAGATATTTTGCAATTTCATGGTGATGAAAATGAAAATTATTGTTTGCAGTTTTCAAGACCTTATTATAAAGCATTGAGAATGAAGGATAATTTATGTCTACATGATGAAATAAGAAAATATAAAACGGCAAGAGCTATTTTATTAGATAGTTATGTTCAAGGAATTCCTGGTGGAACAGGGCAAACTTTTGATTGGTTAAGTATTCCTAAAAATTTAGATAAAGCTATTATTTTGGCAGGCGGTTTATCGGCAGGTAATGTGCTGGCTGCTATAAAAAATGTTAAGCCCTATGCAGTTGATGTGAGTGGCGGTATCGAGGAAAAAGCGGGGATCAAATCTTTGATAAAAATGCAAGATTTTATGACTCAAGTCAGCCAGTTCTAGCTTAACTTGTGTTAAAATGCTTCATTTTATTTCAAAACAATTTTGTCGTTCTTTATTTCCGTTTTGGCAGTTTATCTTATTCAGTCAAAAGTAGAGCTTAATGATGACTTACTCACAAGAGTTTATTTGTATATGCCTAATTCCGAAGCATTAACGAAACAATTTTCTAATATGCCTGATAATAAGGGACATTTTGGACCATATGGTGGTTTATTTGTTGCTGAAACGCTAATTCGCCCACTTGAAGAGCTGAAAGAAGCTTATGAGTTTTATTTAAAAGATGAAACATTTTTGCAGGAGTTGGATAAAGATCTGGCGCATTTTGTTGGCAGGCCTTCTCCTTTATATTTTGCAGAACACTGGACTGAGCAGCTTGGTGGTGCAAAAATTTATTTAAAGCGAGAAGATTTAAATCATACAGGTGCTCATAAGATCAACAATACGGTTGGTCAGATATTATTAGCAAAACGTATGGGCAAAAAACGTATTATTGCTGAAACTGGTGCAGGGCAACATGGTGTGGCTACTGCTACAGTTGCAGCTCGATTGGGACTGGAATGTGTTGTATATATGGGAGCTGAAGATATTCAGCGTCAGGCGATCAATGTGTATCGCATGAAATTATTAGGGGCAAAAGTTGAGTCGGTAGATTCAGGTTCTAGCACCTTAAAAGATGCCTTAAATGAAGCGATGCGTGATTGGGTAACAAATATCGATGATACTTTTTATATTATTGGCACAGCAGCAGGGCCGCATCCTTATCCTAAAATGGTAAGAGATTTTCAGTCTATTATTGGCAGAGAAGCTAAACAACAAATCTTGCAAGCAGAAGAAAAACTGCCGGATGCTTTAGTAGCCTGTATTGGTGGTGGTTCTAATGCAATTGGTCTTTTTCATCCGTTTTTAGATGATAAAAGCGTAACAATGTATGGTGTTGAAGCTGCTGGATATGGACTTGACACGGGTAAACATGCCGCTCCTTTATGTGCTGGTAAACCAGGAGTGTTACATGGTAATCGAACTTACTTGATGACAGAGCAGCATGGACAAATTATTCCAACCCATTCTATTTCAGCCGGTTTGGATTATCCTGGCGTAGGTCCTGAACACGCTTGGTTAAAAGATATCCATCGTGTTAATTATGTTGCTGTTGATGATAAACAAGCCCTACAAGGGTTTCATGATTTGACACGCATAGAAGGGATTATTCCAGCACTTGAATCGAGTCATGCTGTTGCCTATGTTACTCAACTAGCCCCTACTTTAGCGAAAGATAAGATTATACTTATGAATTTATCGGGACGTGGAGATAAGGATATTCACACTGTTGCCCAAGCAGATGGACTGGAGTTTTAATTGTGAGCAGAATTAAACAAACTTTTAGCGATTTAAAACAACAGCATAAAAAAGCTTTGATCCCATTTATAACGGCTGGCGATCCTAATTTAAAAACCAGTTTACAGCTTATGTTTAAAATGGTAGAAGCCGGAGCTAACCTAATTGAATTAGGAGTGCCTTTTTCTGATCCAATGGCGGATGGCCCGGTGATCCAAAAAGCCAGTGAAAGAGCTTTGTTAGATCAGGTTTCATTAGATGATGTGTTTGAATTAGTAAGAAAATTTCGCGAAAAAAATACCACTACTCCGATTATTTTAATGGGTTATCTAAACCCAATAGAAATCATGGGATATGAAACATTTGCTCAAAAAGCTAGTGAAGCTGGAATAGATGGTGTTTTAACCGTAGATTGTCCACCAGAAGAAAGTGAAGACTTTATGAGCTTGCTAAAGCAATATAACTTAGATGGGATATTTTTAATCTCTCCGACCACTACGGCAGAGCGAATTGCATATATCTGTGAACAGGCAAGTGGATTTATTTATTATGTTTCAATTAAGGGTGTAACAGGTTCTGCTGTTTTAGATATAGATAGTATTTCACAACGCTTAGGCATGATAAGAAAACAAACATCTATACCGGTTGGAGTAGGTTTTGGTATAAGAGATGCAAAAACGGCAGCCTTGTTGGGTAGTACCGCCGATGCTGTTATTGTGGGTAGTGCTAATGTAAAACTTATTGAGCAAGGTTTAGCAAATAATATAAGTAATGATACTATAACAGGCCAAATAAGCGGCTTGTTATCCTCTATGAGAATAGCTTTAGATGATTTAGGTGATAGATAAAAATGAGTACAGATAATGTCAGCAGTTGGTTTCGTAAGCTTTTACCATCAATCAGTACAGAAGGCGCTTCAAAAAAAGCGGTTCCTGAAGGATTATGGCAAAAGTGTCCGTCATGTGGTGCGGTGTTGTATAGAGTAGAATTAGAAAAAAACTTGGAAGTGTGTCCAAAATGTCAACATCATATGAGAATTTCTGCGCGTAATAGATTAGAAGCCTTTTTTGATGAAGATAGTTACCAGGAAATTGCTGATAAAGTAAAACCTATTGATGAGCTTAAATTTAAAGATACTAAAAAATATAAAGACCGAATATCTGCAGCACAAAAGGCTACAGGTGAAAATGATGCTTTGATCGTTTTTCAAGGTCAGGTAAAAAGCTTTAGTGTGGTTGCGGCTGCTTTTGATTTTCGTTTTATGGGCGGATCAATGGGCTCTGTTGTTGGGGAAAAATTTGTTCGAGCGGTAAAAGTTTGCTTGGATAAAGAGTTACCTTTTATTTGTTTTTCTGCCAGTGGTGGTGCAAGAATGCAAGAAGCTTTATTTTCATTAATGCAAATGTCAAAAACCAGTGCTGCTTTAGGTAAGTTAAGAAAGCGTGGTATTCCTTTTGTCTCGGTAATGACTGATCCAACCATGGGTGGAGTTTCTGCTAGTTTAGCCATGTTGGGTGATATTAATGTTGCCGAGCCCAATGCCCTAATCGGCTTCGCTGGACCTAGGGTTATCGAACAAACAGTGAGAGAAACTTTGCCAGAAGGTTTTCAACGCAGTGAGTTTTTACTGGAGCATGGTGCAATTGATATGATCATTGCTAGAAATGAGATGCGAGATCGATTAGTTAATATACTTTCTATGTTGAAGTAATGCTGTGGTTGTAAAATTGATTGAGTTAAATTATATTTTTTATAAGTACTTTTCTTTACCTTGACATCAAATACTCAAATAACTGATAAAAACTCACTTTCTCAATGGTTGTCTTGGCAGGAAACGCTATATCCTAAAGAGATTGATCTTGGCTTGCAACGAGTGAATATTGTGTTACGCCATCTACTTCCCCAGTATTTTCTAGGGCAGAAACAGAAGCTTCCTTTTTTGGTGATTACTGTTGCTGGAACTAATGGTAAAGGTTCAACCATTGAATACTTGCATACCATTTTGCAACAAGCGAGTTATCGTGTAGGTGTCTATACCTCTCCGCATCTTCTTCAATATAATGAACGCATACAGATTAATCATCAATTGATCACAGATCAACAATTATGCGATATTTTTTCTATCATTGATCAAGCTAGAAAAGATCAACTGCTCAGCTATTTTGAATTTGGCACCTTAGCGGCCATCTTGCATTTTGTGCAGCAAAAATGTGATGTTGTCATTCTTGAAGTAGGTTTGGGGGGGCGCTTAGATGCAGTGAATTGTATTGATGCCGACTGTTCATTAGTGACTACAGTTGATTTAGATCATCAAGATTGGTTAGGTGATAATATCGAAAAAATTGCCTTTGAAAAAGCGGGAATTTTTCGTGCTAATAAGCCTGCCATTTATGGGGATGAAAATATTCCTTTATCACTTAAAGATCACGCTAACAAGATTAATGCAAACTTGCTTCAATATGCTGAGAATTATTTTTATAGCAAACATGAAAACAATAACTGGAGTTGGGAAGCTAAACAATCTACTAAATGGAAAAAAATAGACAATTTAGCGAAACCACCTATTTGGGGGGATATACAATATAAAAACCTTACTAATGCTATTATGGTACTTAATAGCTTAGCGGATAAACTTGATAAGCTTGATAAAGATATCATTTCTTTAGGTTTAAGAAATGCTGTTATAGCGGGAAGATTACAACACTTCGATTATCAACCACAATTGATTTTAGATGTAGCCCATAATTCACAGGCCGCAGTGTATTTAAAAGATCATTTGTTAAAATATCCGATAAAAGGTAAAACTTATGCAATTTTTTCTATGCTTGCTGATAAAGATGTTAATTCTGTTTTGCAAATAATGGATGAAGTGATTGATGGATGGAATATTTATCCGCTCAACTCAAATCGCGCATTAGCTCGTGATAAAATGCTACTGATGATGTCTTCTTCATTGAAGAAAGTCACAATGGGGAAAGCAAGTGTGACATGCTATAATTGTTTTTCCGAAGCTTTTTTGCAGCAAGTGGAAAAGATGAATAATACTGAAAAAAATAAAAATCGCGTGGTTATTTTTGGTTCTTTTTTGATAGTAGCTGATGCCTTGAGGTTTTTAGATGGACAATAAGCCTCTTATTAATGTGAAACAACGTATTGTTGGAGCAGTGATTATTGTCTCATTAGGAATTATATTAGTTCCCATGGTGTTAAATCAAAAAGATGTCATTAATATTAAAAACCATGCTGATGATATTCCAGTGATGCCCGACAATATTAAACGCACAATATCTTTGGCAAAAAACACTATCCCCAAGGCCGAGCATATGCCAACAATGCCTTATATAGATGCTGTTCCAGTCGATGAGGTTAATGTTGATTTGATTAAGCAACAGGGAAAAAAAATTGTTACATCTTATCAATATGTTAATGATGATAAAAAAGAAGCCAGTTTAAACCCTTATCAACACGCTTATGTTATCCAGGTGGCTAGCTTTTCTATGGCAAAAAATGCAGATGAGTTAAAAGCTAAGTTATTAGAGAAAAAGTTTCATGTCTATATGGAAATGCAAGAATCAAAAGAAGGTCGCTACTATCGAGTTCGGGTAGGGCCATTTTTACGTAAAGAACAGGCTAAAACCCAGCAAGAAGCATTGATGTTACAAGTTGGATTAATGGGAAAAATCATAGATTTAGGTAATTAACAATGCAATTATTTTGGGCAGATTATATTATACTGGCAATTATTTTAATCTCTATGGTTATTTCATTGCTTAGAGGGTTTGTAAAAGAAGCATTATCGCTAGCAGGATGGGTATTAGCGGTTGTTATTGGATTTACCTATATGGATCGTTTAGCGATCATTTTACAGCCAAAACTATCTTCATTACCCGCTTCAATTTTAGCAGTAATCGCCTTTTCTATCTTATTGATCTTAACCTTAATTGTGGTAGCATTGATCAACAATTTAATTGCAAAATTGGTTGAAAAAACTGGCTTAACGGGAACAGATAGAGCAATTGGTATGCTGTTTGGAATTGCTAGGGGAGTTGTGTTGGTAGGTATTCTTATCTTGCTTGCAGGTTTTACCGCTGTTCCACAAGATGCATGGTGGAAAGAGTCGCTGTTAATTGGACATTTTCAACAATTTGCTATGATTTTAGCAGGATTTTTACCTGATGATATGATCAGTAAAATTCATTATTAAAATACGGATGAATAATATATGTGTGGCATTATTGGTATTGTTGCAAAAAATGAAGTAAATCAGGAATTATCCGAAGGGTTGATGGTGCTGCAGCATAGGGGACAAGACGCTGCAGGTATTGTCACCTATGATGAAGGTCGAATGCATTTGCGCAAAGATAATGGCCTTGTCAGTGACGTTTTTAATCGTGAAGATTTATTACGATTGAGAGGTACAATGGGTATTGGTCATGTACGTTATCCAACTGCTGGTACTTCTTCGAGTGCTGAAGCTCAACCTTTATATGTCAATTCGCCTTACGGTATTGCCTTAGCTCATAATGGCAACCTAACAAACTCAGATCAACTAAAAGCTGAAATTTTTAGTCAAGATTTACGCCATTTAAATACTGACTCAGACTCAGAAGTTTTACTCAATATTTTTGCACATAAATTACAAGAATCTAAAAAACTTCGAGTTGATGAAAAAGATGTTTTTTCGGCAGTGACTGATGTACATGAGCGCTGTAAAGGTGCTTATGCAACATTAGCTATGATTACCGGTTATGGTATGGTGGGTTTTAGGGATCCGATGGGGATCCGGCCAGCAGTTGTTGGGCAGCGAGAAACAGTCAAAGGTATGGAATATTGTATTGCATCTGAGAGTGTTGCTTTAGATGTACTTGGTTTTGAACTGCTCGGGGATATAGAACCTGGAGAAGCGGTCATTATTACCTATAAAGGCGAAATATATCGTCAGCAATGTGCTAAAAACCCCAAGTATTATCCCTGTATTTTTGAACATGTTTATTTTGCCCGACCTGACTCAATTCTTGATAATGTATCGGTTTATAAAGCCCGATTGCGTATGGGAGTTGCCTTAGCTAAGAAAATTCTTAGATTACGACCGGATCATAATATTGACGTGGTGATCCCCATTCCTGATACCAGTCGAGCTTCAGCAATTGAATTAGCTGCTGTGTTAGGTTTAAAGTATCGAGAAGGTTTTATAAAAAATCGTTATATTGGCCGAACCTTTATTATGCCTGGTCAAAAAGAGCGAAAACGCTCGGTAAAACAAAAATTGAATGCGATGCCCCTAGAGTTTCGTAATAGAAATGTTTTGTTAGTCGATGATTCTATTGTCAGAGGGACAACTTCACATCAAATCGTAAAAATGGCAAGAGATGCAGGAGCTAAAAAGGTGTATTTTGCTTCAGCATCACCGCCTGTTATTTATCCAAACGTTTATGGTATCGATATGCCATCAGCTAAAGAGTTTATTGCTCATAATCGTAATGTTGATGAGATTGCTAAAGAATTAGGCGTTGATTGGCTTGTTTATCAAGACTTGGAAGATTTAATTCAGTCTTGCCAGTATGGAAGTAAAAAAATTCCACACTTTGATACGGCTGTTTTTGATGGCCATTATGTGACGGGGGACGTTGATCAAATTTACCTAGATAAAACTGATCAAAAACGAAATGAACATTCTAAAAATGAGGCTAACTCAAAAGAAGAGACCTTGGGGATATAAGTTTAAGTTTGTATTTAGATTTACCCCTTTTTCAAAGGAATATCAGATATTACTTCCCCCTTTTTAAAGGGGGATTGAGGGGGATGTCTTAACCGTTAGTAGTAATTTCCTTAATAATTTCATTTAGCACTTCATCGGCAGACTCGTGAGCGATCTGACAAGTTCCAGCATTTTCATGCCCACCGCCCTGATATTTTAGCGCTAACTCGCCGATATTTGTTTTAGAAGTACGATTAATAATTGAGTTACCAATTGCAAATACGGTATTTTGTTTTTGAAATCCCCATAAAATATGAATTGAGATATTAGTTTCTGGGAAAAGTGCATAAATCATAAAACGATTGCCAGCATAAATAACATCTTCATTGCGTAAGTCTAAAACAACCAAATTACCATGAAGAGTTGAACAGCGTTTTAATTGCTCTATAAACAATATTGATTGTTCAAAATATAAGTTAGAACGTTCTTTTACATCATTAAGTTGCATGATTTCATCTATACTGAGGTCTTTACAGCAATCAATTAAATTCATCATCAGTTCATAATTTGAAATTCTAAAATCACGGAAACGACCTAGTCCTGTTCTTGCATCCATCAAAAAGCTTAATAAATCCCAGCCTTTGGGGTTAAGAACATCTTCTTTACTAAATTGTGCGGCATCGGCTTTATCTACTGCTTCCATCATATCGTAGAAACCAGTACCAAAAGCTTTTTCTCCACCATAATAATCAAAAACCACTCGTGCTGCACTA
Source organism: uncultured Ectothiorhodospiraceae bacterium (assembly GCA_964391585.1). Classification (GTDB taxonomy): domain Bacteria; phylum Pseudomonadota; class Gammaproteobacteria; order GRL18; family GRL18; genus JADGAU01. The sequence continues at coordinate 10,926 of CAYMMQ010000015.1, read as the reverse complement.
GGTGCATCAGGGATAATAATATGATTTTCTTGTTTCTCATTACGGATGGTTTCACTTAAATGATGATCAAATGCAAGATGCACTCCAGCAACATAAGGAAGGTTGGTGGTAATATCATTATCTGTAATATCAATTTTACCATCTTGCATATCTTTAGGATGAACAAATTTAATATCATTTATAATATCAAGTTTTTTTAGTAATACGGCACAAACAAGGCCATCCATGTCACTTCGTGTAATTAATCTATATTTTTTCACTCATCTACCCCTAATTGTCATTTTGTGCAATAAAAATAACGAATATAAGCGTTATCTTAGGCTTTAAATTTGCAGTTGATTCTAGCATATTATTTAACAATGTTAATATTATTCAGCCATTTATTTTCATTAAGTGCATATTTTCCTCATATAAATGTCATTTTTATTACCTAATAAGCATTAGTCTTAAAGACATGGAAAAGGTATAATATTCATTTTCACTAATTTATTATTGCACAGATCTGCTAGGTTTGTGCTATGGAATATAAAATGACACAAAAAACGGATAATCCCCAACAACATGGTTTTAAATGGTTACAGAGTGAATCTATTGAATCTCTCAATATTACGGTAGAAATTTATCAGCATATCAATACGGGTGCCTTACATTACCACCTAGCTGCAGACAACGATGAAAATGTCTTTTTAGTTGCTTTGCGCACTATTCCGACAGATTCGACTGGAGTTGCACATATTTTAGAACATACCGCTTTGTGTGGTAGTGAGCGTTATCCCGTTAGAGACCCATTTTTTATGATGATCCGTCGTTCATTAAATACTTTTATGAATGCGTTTACTAGTTCTGATTGGACGGCTTATCCTTTTGCGAGTAAGAATAAAAAAGATTTTAATAATTTGCTCGATGTTTACCTTGATGCTGTATTTTTTTCTCGCTTACATGAACTTGACTTTGCCCAAGAAGGACATCGTTTAGAATTTTCAGAAAAAAATAACCCCCAGTCCGAACTGGTATTTAAAGGTGTAGTTTTTAATGAAATGAAAGGAGCGATGTCATCAACGATGAGCTCTGTTTGGCATACACTTACTAAATACCTTTTCCCCAGTACAACTTACCACTTTAACAGTGGTGGTGAGCCCAGTGACATTCCCGATCTAAGCTATGAGCAACTTAAATCGTTTTACAAAATTCACTATCATCCCAGCAATGCCGTTTTTTTGACCTATGGCAATATTGCAGCAGTAGAACATCAACAAAAGTTTGAAAAAAATGTGTTAAGTCGTTTTTCTAAATTAGATAAAGAAATTCGAGTAGAAAATGAAAAGCGTTACTACGCTCCTGTGCGAGTTGAGGAAGCTTATGCTTTGGATGAGGCGCTTGATGAAGCTGAACTACAAGTAAATGAAGAAAATAATGAGGTGGAGAAAAAATCACACCTTGTTATGGCGTGGTTATTAGGTCCTACTACTGATTTAGAGCAGCAATTAAAAGCCCAACTATTAAGCAATGTGCTTTTGGGAAATTCCGCATCGCCTTTGTTGCATGCTTTAGAAACAACTGATTTAGGACAATCACCATCTGCATTATGCGGACTAGAGGATTCCAATAAAGAAATAAGCTTTATTTGTGGCTTAGAAGGGGCAAAGATTGAGTCTGCAACGGCATTTGAAAAGTTGGTGATGCAAGTATTAAATGAGGTGATGGAAAAGGGAGTTGATCAACATTTATTAGATGCAGTATTACACCAATTAGAATTAAGTCAGCGTGAAGTGGGGGGCGATCATTATCCGTTTGGTTTGCAACTTATTTTGTCGGCTCTTCCAGCGGCTATTCACCGTGGTGATGTGATAGCCAGTATGGACTTGGATCGGGTATTAAATAAAATTAGACAGCAAGTACAGCAACCAGGTTTTATTCAATCTTTAGTGCAAGAATTTTTGCTTGATAATCTTCATTTTGTTCGTTTGGCTATGTACCCTGATCGAGAATTATCCAAGCGAAGAATAAATGCAGAGAAACAACGCCTGGCTAAAATTAGTAATGAATTATCGATAGAAGAAAAACAAGAGATTATTGAACAAACTGAGAAATTAGAGCAACGCCAGCAAATGGAAGATGATGTTTCTATCTTGCCTAAAGTAGGTTTAGAAGATGTTCCAGCAAACATATCGGAAGAAACTTGTGATGTATTTGAAAAAAATGGCTTTAAGTTAAATCAATATATTCAAGGAACTAATGGCTTATGTTATCAGCAAATTATAATTGCTTTACCAAACCTGGATGAAGAATGTCGTAAGGTATTGCCATTATTTAGTTATTGTATGACTGAGTTGGGATGTGATAATAAATCCTATATTGAAACACAATTGTGGCAATCAAGTGTTAGTGGTGGGATTAGTGCTTTTACATCGTTAAGACCACAAATAAATAATGAACAACAAGTTCAAAGTGTATTTGTTTTATCCGGAAATGCTTTACATCGAAATTTTCTAGCTCTGAGTGAGTTATTGAAAAAAACATTAACTAGCATTCGCTTTGATGAAGTTGAAAAAATTAAAGAAATCATTGCTAATATCAAAGCTAAAAAAGAGCATAGTATCACAGGAAATGGTCATGTTTTAGCAATGTTAGCCGCTTCTAGTGGTTTGAGCCCCTTAAATTTATATCAACACAACACAGAAGGTATGGAAGGGGTTAGAATTCTTAAACAATTAGATAGTGAGCTTTGCAAGCTTGAATCTGAAGAAAAGTCACTGAAAGATCTTTGTGATAAATTTTATCGTATTCACCATGCTTTATTAAAAAGTACTAAACAATTTCTGTTAGTGACCGAAAAAGAAGTAAGGGAAACACAAAATGCACAATTGTATCAATTATGGTCTGAAGATATGTTTGCCTGTCAAGGAGACACATTTACACATGATTTATTGAAATTTGAACAAAATAGAAAACAAGTTCATCAAGCTTGGTTGGCGAGTACTCAGGTCAATTTTTGTGCAAAATCTTATCCAACGGTGACGGCATCTCATAAAGATGCGGCGGGATTAATGGTGTTAGCTGGCTTTTTAAGAAATGGCTACTTACACCGAGCCATTCGTGAAAATGGAGGGGCATATGGTGGAGGAGCTTCTCAAGATAATGCTAATGCTTGTTTTAAATTTTACTCATACCGAGATCCAAGATTTGAAGAAACTTTAAATGATTTTGATCAATCACTTATCTGGTTGAAAAATACCAAGCATGACTATCAAGCATTAGAAGAAGCGATTTTGGGGGTTATTAGTAGCTTGGATAAACCAATTTCACCAGCAGGAGAAGCGAAAAAAACATTTTATAATAATTTGTTTGGTCGAGACTTAAAGCAACGTATAGAATTGCGAAAACGGATTTTAGCGGTGAAAATAGAAGATTTAATTGATGTGGTTGAGCGATATTTTCAAGCAGATCAAGCCAGTGTTGCAGTCATAACCAATGAGAGTAGTAGTGATATTTGCGATAAGCTTAAATTAGAAAAGTTTACAGTTTAGGACTTATTTGTGATGATGTCAATTTTGTCAGATGTGTACTACTTTTATAAAAGAAACTTTAAGGAGTTACTTTTATATATTGTTCCTATTTCGTTGTTAATCAGCATGTTTTCAATATTTATTGCCAATAATATTGCAGCTGATGATGAGATGCTACATGTAAAAGTATTGTTATTTAGTCACTTTATTTTAAACCCTCTTTATTTAGGCGGGCTGATTTATTTATTATTACAATTGTCTCGGCAAAAACAAGTTAATATTCAAAAATGCGTTGTATTTGGCTTTTATAACTGGTTTCCATTATTTCTCGTTTCTGTTTTATATGGAGTATTAACCGGGATTGGACTATTTATGTTTGTCTTGCCAGGGATTTGGATTTTTATACGACTAATTTTGGCGCCATTTTTGGTGGTCATTGATAAAACTTCTCCTTTAGATGCTGTTGGAGAAAGCTTTGCACTGACCAAAAATGAATTTTGGAATATATTAGGCCTGAGTATGCTCGTTTTTCTGTTGCTGTTATTGTTACAACAATTTATGTTCCAGTCTTTACCAGAAACGACTTTGGCGCAAACTATTAGTTCGATTGTTGGTGATATTTTATGGTCATTTTTAACGATTATCTGGTTTCGTTATTATGATTTGTTAAAAAATGAAAATTAGCCATAACTTCAAGTAATCTTATGAGTCAAAATTTAAGTCAGAAACAGGATATGCCTGTCGATAAATTTAAACAAGCGAATGTGCTAGGTAGTTATGCGCCTGAACTTCTTACCTTAGGTTATCAAGCAAAAAGAAAAGAGCAGCGTTTGATTTATGTTATGGCTGTTTCTATGCAGTACGATGATAAAACTTTTTCGCTAAAAACTAAGGATATTTCGATTAATGGTTTAAAGCTCTTTATGCCAAGAACCTTACTTTTTACCGGCAAGCAGGTGAAAATAACCTTTGATGCCTTTGTTGAAGAACAAGAATCATTTATTGACGATAGTAAAAAGGAGTATTTTCAGAATATCGCATATACCATTGTTGATGTTTCACATACTGCAGAAAAAACCTATGTTTCTCTTATTCAGAAAAACCTAAATGATATTGCCAAAAGTCATTTTAATCAATTCATTAACTCTAATCGGATCCAATATAAACTGGATGCTCAAGATGTATTATTAGTCGCTAAAGCAAAGTTCATTGAACACATTTATAAACACAATATGACAGGGATCCCTTTTTTTATTAGTCGAGAAAAAGATCAGGGGAAGGTTAATCTGTTTGTTGAAAATATTATTGAAACCGTAAAAAATAAGGAATTAGTTGATTTTTTTTCGATTGCTAGCAAAAAGTCATATGATTATGATTTTACAGCTTTTATGTTGCCGCATCGTTTAGCCCATTTTGCCAAAGTTGCGGATGGAAATGGTATTGCTTTGTTATTTGCTTATTGGGAGAATGATAAATTACATTCTTTGTGTGACTTTGAATTTAATCAGCCTGAATACTTAGTTGATATTGTGCTTAAAGTCATCGCTCATCATGGAAAAGTTTTTTGTATTAATTATAAGCAAGTCAAACATCCAGATAAACTGCGCTTAAAAAATATTACCGAAAAAATTATGCAGGATATAGGTAAGAAAGAAGCGGTTAATTTATTAAAGAAAACTCAACGCTATTTTATTCAGTTAATGCTGACGGATATTAGCGGAACTTTCCAATCAGAATCAAAATTTTCTGATTTGTTTCATGCTGAAGAAGGTAAAGAATCAAGGGTAAAAGTATGGTGTGAAAATAAACTAAGTTATATTTCTTCAGAAAAGGTGTTGGGTTATGTAGATTTTGATGAAAGCAAAAGGCCTGAAAAAATTAAATTTCATGTACATAAAGTACGCTATGATATTCGCTACATACATACTATGCCCGTTGATTTGCATATCCGTAATGTTTATATCAATGCGGAAACCATTGATTTTTCCAAGAATGGAATTGGTGTTACCTTCAAATATCGCAGTGATTACCAATTAATAAAAAATGATCCTATATTAGTTTCTTTTCCTGAATTTAGTCATAAAATCAGTGATATTGATTTTTTTAATATTAATTTTAAAATTACCAGTGTCAAGTATGACAAAGATAGAGTGGAATTAGGCTTGGTTCGCATGTTAGGTGAAAAAAATCGTAAAGTAGGAAGCTTTTTTAACAATCTAATTAATAAAAATAAAAATAAATTAAACCTATGTGATAGAGATCATTTTGAATATTCCTTAGGTCAATTAATTGAAGCTTATGTAGATACTAATATTAACAGTATTCCTTTGAGCATTACTCGAGATAGAAAAAATGGTAAATTTTTAAAAAATATTGGTTTACCGCCAGTAAGTTGTCAGTTGGCTGAGAAATTTTTAGTGAAGATGCGTGGTTATAATTTCAAAATGCTTACCGAGGAGGCTCGCTTAAAAGACTTATATACTCGAACCATTCGTCGAAACCCCGGAAATGAGCTTCAAAGTATTACTTTATTTATGTTTAAAGACATAGATGATGAAGGTTATGAATATATTAATTCCTATACCAGTTCAGAGATTTTGTGGCGGCAGGAAATTATTGAACTATTATCGACGCTTTTTGCTCATGATGGGGTTTGTATAAAGCTAAGCTTTATTAATAAAATGGAAATTGATCCTAATGTTATCAATGAAATTATCGATGCCATAACCCATGTTAACCGACTAATGGCTTCTAATTTTCGTCAAGAATTAACGGAAATTGCTGGTTTTATTGATATGGTTGATGTAACCCCAGCGTATAGAGTTATCTATGAACTACAGAAATAATAGATATTTGATAATCGTAATTAGTTTTTTGCTGACAGCTTGCTTTGCTGATAAGGCCAATAAACGTTTTGACTATACTGATCATGCTTTGAATATTAGCTTTGCAAAAGATGCTTCAATGCTTTTAGTTTCACATACTGCTGGTTATATTGATCTTAATGAAATACAAAAAGATTTTAAGCCAAAAAAATTAAATCAGTGGGCCCATCAACAAAATGAAAATAATCAGTCAGGTATTATTGCCTCAGACTTTTCTAAAGATAAGCAGTTTATTGTTACCGTTGAACAAACAACGATTGCGCGTTACTCAGTAGCAGAAAAAAAAGTGGTTAATTTTTGGTCTTTAGATAATATCTCGGATGTTAAAATTTCTGCCTTAGGTGATTTTGCTTTGGTTGCAAGTGCTGAAGAAAAAAATGATCAATACGGTAAGTATTTGCATTATAGAATTGTTTATTTCCATTTGCCCACAGGTAAAATAAAATATGCTTTATATCATGATGATATTATTTCTACCGTAGCCTTATCCGACGATGGACAATTTGCTTTATCTGGCTCTGATGATGGTAAAGCTCGTTTGTGGGATTTAAAAACAGGTGAGTTAAAATTTGCATGGGAGCATGACTCGAAATTAACCAAAGTACAATTATCTGCTGATGGTCGCTTTGCAATGACCAATAATGCAGCTGGGGATATTTCAATTTGGTTAACAGATAGTGGTAAATTGTACCGGCGTTTTAAATATCCTAAAACCTCAGTTTCAGCCGCCGCTTTTTCTGAAGATGGCAAATATCTGCTAACTGGATTAAGTCGTGAAAAATTAGTGTTATGGGATATTAAAGGAGCAAAAATCTTTAAAAAATGGCACATACCTAGACGTTATTTTGGACAATCAGCACTGGCAAAAGTGATTAGCGTCGCATTTGAGGATGACAAATATTTAGTTAGTGTGACTAGTCGCGGTATTAGTCAGCGCTGGAAATACCGTTAACATCAGTAGGCTTTATTCAATCAACTCCTGTTCTAAAATAACAATCCTATTAGCGATTAATTAGTTTGAGCATTTACTTATTCAGATCGCCTACGTTTTTTCAATATATCTGTTATAATCCTAAGCAATTAGATGTAATTTAAATTATTTATATGGGTGTTATTGTTAATAATATTGTAAAAAAATACAGCATGGAAAATTGATAAGTGAACTTAGTAAATAGTTTGGTATCTTGAGCTTAGATTTTTCATAAATAACAAGAACGCCTAGTTAATCAGGTTATTTAGTTGTGATAGATGAGAATGGATATCGTTTAAATGTTGGCATTATCATATGCAATAGTGACAATATGCTTTTTTGGGGTAGACGAATTGGTCAAAATTCATGGCAATTTCCTCAAGGGGGAATGGCTGCTTATGAAAGCTGTGAACAAACCTTAATTCGTGAATTGCATGAAGAAACAGGTTTGGAAAAAGATGATGTTGAAATATTATCTCAGCTGACAGATTGGGTGAGTTACGATCTGCCTGATAATCTGATACGCCGTTATAAAAGGCCGGTTTGTATTGGTCAAAAGCAAAAATGGTTTTTAGTTCGTTTAACATCAGAAGAAAGTAGGATTTGCTTAAACCGAACCGGATATCCAGAGTTTGATGATTGGAAATGGATTGATTACTGGAAACCTTTGGATGAAGTAATTTTTTTTAAACGAGAGGTTTATCAAAAAGCATTAGAAGAGTTTTCTCCCATTATAGGTTCAGCGTAGTCGCTTTTTATTATACGTCAATGTCGTCGCTACAATATAAAATATTAATAATATAGCATTTCCTAAGTCCTTAAATCTTAAGCCTTCCGAATAATACAATGATATCAATGTCCTTATGATCTTATGCTAAAAATTTTAAGTCGAATTATACAAAAAGTGAATATGCTTAATGATTTAACCGAAGTGTTAAACATTATCGTCGTTAAGGTAAAAAAAGCCATTAATGCCGATGTATGTTCAGTTTATCTACAAAGTGATGAAAATGATAAAGAATATGTATTGATGGCAACAGATGGTTTAAATCAATCATGTGTTGGACAAATTGTTTTATCATCTGGTTACGGCTTAGTGGGTAAGGTTGCTCTAAAAGGTGGGGGGATTAATCTGTCGGATGCACAATTACACCCAGATTTCCAAATGTTTAATGAGTTACAAGAAACTAATTTTCATGGGTTTTGTGCTATTCCAATTATTTCACATCGAAAAGTTTTTGGTGTGTTAGTTGTGCAATCGAAAAAAAATTGTAAATTCTCTCAACAAATTGTAAATTTCTTATTTACCATTGCATCTCAATTGTCTGCTTCAATTATTCATGCAAAAGCAGTAGGAACAATTCCTGCGGTTCGCCAGTTTGATAAACCAATGCTGGGATCAGCTGTATCCCCAGGTGTAGCCATTGGACGAGCATCTTTGGTGGTTTCACCTCAGCATTTATCCAAGATCCCCGATAGAATTGTTGAAAATCATCAGCAAGAAATTGAGTTATTTTTAGCAGCTGTCGCTCGAGTAAAAGATGAAATTAAATCTTTATCTATTTCTTTACATGAAGATAATTTGCCGGCTGAAGATGCAGCAATTTTTGATGCCTATCTGCTGATGTTAGACTCAAGTTCTTTTGTAAATCAAACTATTGAATTTATTGAGCAAGGAAACTGGGCTGCTGGTGCTTTAAGGTTAACGATTGAGAGACATATTAATACTTGTCGCGATACTGATAACCGTTATTTGCAAGATAGAATGAAGGATGTGTTTGATCTAGGTCAGAGTGTTCTTGATCAATTAATGGGGTCAGAAGAACAAATCGAAATGACTGATAACACCGTACTAATTGCTGAAGACTTTTCTGCCATGACCTTGTCAAAACTTGAGCCAGCAAAAATAAAGGGGATTGTTTCAGTAAAAGGCTCAGGCACTTCGCATATTGCTATTGTGGCAAGAGCTCTTGGGATCCCAACAGTGATGGGGGTTACAGAAATCCCTATTCGCCAATTAGCTGGTAGCCAGTTGATTGTTGATGGTTATAGTGGCAAGGTGTTTATTTCTCCTAGTGCAAGAATCTTAGATGAATACAAAAATTTTGAACAACAAGAACAAGAGTTAAGCCGCTTTTTAAATGGACTAAAAACCCAAGCAGCTCAAACAAAAGACGGAGTAGTTATTCCTTTATATGTGAACCTAGGCGTAGAGGAAGGTTTAGAAGCTGCAAAAATGACCGGTGCTGAAGGAATCGGTTTATTTAGAACAGAATTTCCCTTTATGATGAGCCAACATTTTCCTGGAGAAAAACAACAAGTAAAAATTTATCGCGCGGTACTAAAATGTTTTGCTCCTCAACCAGTAGTCTTAAGAACTCTGGATATTGGAGGTGACAAATCACTTACCTACTTCCCTATTGTTGAAGATAATCCTTTTTTAGGTTGGCGAGGAATCAGAATTAGCTTAGATCATCCTGAAATTTTTATTATTCAATTACGTGCCATGTTAATAGCCAACAAGCACTTTAATAATTTGCATATAATGTTGCCAATGGTCAGTTGTTTGGATGAAATTAAAGATGCCAAAGAACTTTTTTTCAAAGCATTTAATGAATTAAAAGAAGAAAACCATCAACTCAACATACCAAAAATCGGGGTGATGATTGAGGTACCTTCTTTAATTTTTCAAATCAAAAAAGTTGTAGAAATAGTTGATTTTATTTCTATAGGAACCAATGATTTAATTCAATATTTACTGGCTGTTGATCGAAATAACCCACAAGTTGCATCGATTTATCAATCATTACATCCGGCTGTTATTTTAGCGATTAAACGAATTGTTGATGATGCACACTCCAATAATACTCAGGTCAGTATTTGTGGTGAAATGGCCAGTGAGCCATTATCTTGTATCTTATTGTTAGGTATGGGGATAGATTCACTCAGCACTAATATCTCGGCATTACCAAGGATTAAATGGGTTATTCGTGAATTTTCTCAACAAGAAGCCAAAGAATTATTAGATGAAGTGATTCATTTTTCTAGCGCCAGTCAGATAAAACATTTTCTGGAAGCAAAACTTGAAGCTAAAGGTTTATCTCGTTTAATTCGTGCTGGAGGATAATATATCTTGGATATGCTGTTAATAGTTTAAATATCATCTATAATATAAATAGTTTACACATATATACTCATAATCATTGAAAAAACCTCGCTGTATTTTCAAGCATTACGGGTATAAGCATAGAAGTTCCAATTAAAGAAAAATAATCAAATAAAAGCTAAAGGTTTTAGTTTTTGAGACGCTAATAAGTTTGAAAAGCAGTTTTAAGTCGATAGAATAGCTATCTTAGAAGAAAGAATAGCTATTTTAGAATTGTATTTAATTATAGAAAGAGGTTATTATAATGGATATCTCAGGTGTATCATCCGGTGTTGTTGTTTCTGTTGCGCAAAACAATGGAGATGCTGTAACTTCCGAAGTTGTTCGTCAAACATTAGAGACAGAATCTCAAACAAAAACGCAAACTGCTGATGCTGTATCTCAACCGACCAAAGCTGT
>CAYMMQ010000014.1:4718-28106 GCA_964391585.1 uncultured Ectothiorhodospiraceae bacterium | reverse complement strand
AATAACTCCCCCCTCAATCCCCCTTTTTCTACCAAAAGTAAGCGCTTTTAGGCGAGGGGGAAACCTAAAGATACCAGTTTCCACCTTAAGTACCAACGTATGAACCTGTATTATTTGTTGTTCGTAATGGCAAATTGCAATAACAGCTTATTATCATCAAATAAACTGAGTTGATTATTTTTGACGATATAACGGTTTGCTGTTCTTAACAAGTCTAAAAATAAAGCTTCTGTTTGCATTATTTGCTGTGGATTATCATTTGAAATGGGTAAAGTACAGTATTTACGTGTTAATGCAATCTGACCTGCTTTAAATGTTTGTTCATTAGTTGTCAAAGCTGCCGTAAAATGATTACAGCCTGCAAATCCACTCATTTTATGCTGAATAATAGTCATGTAGATTTTTTTTTCTTGTTCCAGCTCTTTATTAACTAAGGTTAAAGTTTTTCCCGTTAAACTTAAAAGTGACAACTGTGTATTGGAAATATTCACTTTATGCAAGTCAGATGAACAAGAGCTGAATTGTACAAAACTCAATAATACCAGTGCTAGCAAAAAAAGTTTTTTCATAAAAATAACTCACTTATTTTCTAGTAATAATTTATCCCGTGCTTTTTTAGCTCGAGTAAATAATTGTTGTAACTGCTGTTGTTGATCATTTTCTAATATATCAATCAGCGATGACAATTCACCTTGATACATCTTTAAATGTAGCAACAAAGAGGGTTTATTTGCCACACAAATATCTCGCCACATTTCCGGATCACTTGAAGCAATACGGGTAAAATCTTTAAAACCACCGGCAACATATTCGAAAACTTCTTTATTATCATTAATATTTGCTAACATATTAACTAAACTGAAAGCGAGAGCATGTGGTAAATGACTGGTTGCTCCCATAATAAAGTCATGGTGCTCAGCTGTCATGGTCACAACCTTGGCACCAATTGCCGTCCATAAACTTTCTACCCACTGTAGTGCCTGTTTATCACTATGCTCATGAGGGGTTAAAATCACTTTATGTTGAAGATACAAGCTGGGAAATGCGGCAGCAGCACCACTATTTTCCGTACCCGCAACCGGATGACCTGGAACGATAAAGTCTGGAAGTTCTCCAAAAACTTCTATGGCAGCATCAATAATATTACATTTGGTACTACCTCCATCCGTGATTACTGCTCCAGCTTTAGTATGTCCTTTTAGTTGCTGAAATATCGCTTTAGATTGTGAGACTGGGGTAGCTAAAAAAATCAAATCAGCATCTTTAACCGCATCTTTTATAGAAAAAAAATACTCATCAATAATACCTAATTCAATGGCAGTATCAAGATTTTTTTGGTTTCGTCCACAGCCGATAACCGTTTCGACCAAACCTTTTTCTCTTAAGGCCAGAGCAAAAGAGCCTCCAATTAAACCAACACCAATAATAGCAAGTTTTTTAATTTTCATAGAATTTCTTTACAACAACGAATAAGTTTTTGATTCTCAAAATCTTTACCCAAAGAGATTCGCAAGAAATTTGGCATGTTATAATTTGCAACTGCTCGGACAATTACTCCGTGTTGAATAAATTTTTTCTCTATATCAACAGCATTTTCACCAACATTAATACAAATAAAGTTAGCTGCAGAAGTAATATATTCAATCGCCATCTCATCAAGTACTTGCTCAAGTTTCCGCATGGCTAAGCAATTTTTTTCAGCAATTAATTGAATGTAAGGCTGGTTATCCAAGGCTGTAAGGGCAAGCTCTAAAGCAAGTGTATTATTATTAAAAGGTTGCCTGACTCGATTTAACACATTTGCCACAACAGGATCTGAAACAGCATAACCAATACGAAAAGAAGCCAGACCATAAGCTTTTGAAAAAGTACGAGTGACAATAAGGTTTGAGTAGTCTTTTATCCAATTAATGGCAGAGCTAAAATCGTGATGACATGGGGCTAATGGATGGCAGGCATATTCAGAATAAGCTTCATCTATCACTACAATCACGTTTTCTGGAACTCGATTTAAAAATTTTAATAATGTATTTTTAGGTAAATACGTTCCCGTTGGATTATTAGGATTAGCAATAAAAATAATTTTTGTTTTTGCCGTAATCGCTGTCAACATGGCTTGTAAATCATTACCCCAGTTTACAGCAGGAGTTATCACCGCCTTAGCACCAACCGCCTGCGTGGATATGGCATACACAGCAAAAGCATACTGAGAAAAAATAACTTCGTCACTAGGGCCAGAAAAACAGCGACTAATAATATCTAATACGTCATTAGAGCCATTGCCAAAGGTTAAACAATCACCACTGGCTAATCCAAGAAATTGTTGTAATTTTTGTCTTAATTTATAAGCACTACCATCGGGATAACGAGATAAAACATCAATATCGGTGACAAGTTCTTTTATACGACTCAAAACTGCAGGACAAGGACCATAAGGATTTTCATTTGAAGCCAGTTTAACCGCTTGACTTATCCCCTGCTCTCTTTCGATTAATTCGATTGATTTACCAGGAATATAAGGGGAAATTCCATTAACACCCGGTACAACCAGCTGTTCAACTTTTTCAGACCATGTAGTAGCCGTACTCATAAAGCCGCCTGTGGATAGGAACCAAGTACTTTCACCATAGAGGCATTTTGTTTTATCGCTTCAATCGCCGAGTTAATTACAGGGTCAGACATGTGCCCTTCAATATCAATAAAAAACACGTATTGCCATACACCACATTTGGATGGACGTGATTCAATACGTGACATTGAAATATTATTTTGGGCAATTGGCTGTAATAACTGGAATAAAGCCCCAGCTTTATTTTCTGAAGAAACTAATAAACTGGTCTTGTCAGCTTTTTTATTTTCCACTTTTTCACAATCATTATTCACCAACTGAAAAAAATGACTTTTTTCAACTTCTTGTTTACCTAAAATTAAAAAGCGAGTGGTATTGTCATCATTATCTTCGATATTTTTTGCCAAAATCGGAAGTTGGTATAAGCTAGCTGCAATTTCACCAGCAATTGCTGCTACACTAGGCTCTAGTTGGGCTAATCTAGCCGCTTCAGCATTACTCTTAACCGCTACTTTATCAACTAAAGGATAATGTTCATCAAGCCATAAACGACATTGCGCTAAAGATTGTTGATGAGAATAGATGGTTTTAATTTGACTGTGTTCTGTTGCATTTGACATCAAGTTTTGATGGATCCGCAACGATACTTCACCAATAATTTTAACCGGTGAAGACAGAAAAAGATCCAAAGTATGACTCACAACACCTTCGGTAGAATTTTCAATCGGCACTACGCCATAATGACTAGATGCCACTTCAACCTCGTGAAATACCTGATCGATACTTGGCATGGCCTTTCCAGTGATAGAATCACCAAAATGTTTAATCGTTGCCGCTTGGGTAAACGTCCCTTCTGGGCCTAAATAAGCAACTTGTAATGGCTGTTCCAAAGCAAGACAAGCCGACATGATTTCACGAAATAATCTCGCCACTTCTTCGTCCGCTAATGGTCCTTTATTACGCTGCATTACAGCTCTTAGCACCTCAGCTTCACGTTCTGGACGATAAAAAACAGCTTTTTGACTCACAGTATGACTATGTGCAGTATGACTATGTGTACTTTCTTTAGCATCAAGTAGTTTTCTTTGTGCTACCTGATTGGCTAAACTCGCTCTTTTATTTAATAATTCATGTAATTGCTGATCAACTTCATCAATCAGATGACGAAGCTGTTCAAGTGCTAAAGGTTGATTTAACTGAGGCAAGTGTATGTACCATTCATTTATGGTAAAAGTTTTATGCTATCACTCTAACGGATAACACCCCTGAGATTTTACAAATAGCTTGTAGCAGCTCATCATTTACTGAACCATCCACATCAAATAAGCTATACGCAAGTTCATTTTTTGACTTGTTGACCATATCAATAATATTAACACCCGCATCGGCTAACAGCGTTGATATTTGACCAATCATATTAGTTTCATTTTTATTAGAAACGGAAATACGAACACCACTAGTACGAGGCATATTAACATCGGGGAAATTAACCGAAAATTTAGTATTGCCATTTTCTAAATAATCTTTGACATTTTCTGCCACGATAACAGCACAATTATCTTCTGCATCAGCAGTTGATGCACCAAGGTGGGGTAAAGCAACAACGCCTTTAATATTCTTAAGTGCATTAGAAGGAAAATCACAAACATAAGCATATAATTGCTCTGCATTTAAACGCTCAATGATGGCGCTTTCATCAATAATACCACTGCGTGAGAAATTTAAGATAATGGCATTTTTTTTCATCACTTTTAAGCGATCCGCATTAAGCATATTACGAGTAACATCGATTAATGGCACATGAAAGCTCATAAAATCAACCTTTGCCAACATTTCATCAAAAGAGCCTGCTTGTTTAACAGTTGAAGAAATTTGCCAAGCCCCTTCTACGGTTAAACCAGGATCAAAACCAATCACTTTCATGCCAAGATCTTCAGCCATTTTAGCAACGGCTCGACCAATAGCGCCTAAACCAACCACGCCAATTGTTCTTCCAGGTAATTCAAAACCAGCAAAGTTTTTCTTCCCGGCTTCAACTACTTTAGTAATCGCTTCATCACTCCCCTCTAAGGAACGAGCAAAATCCCAAGCCGGCCCAATTTTTCGACACGCCATTAACATTCCAGCCAAAACCAACTCTTTAACCGCATTCGCATTAGCTCCTGGGGCATTAAAAACAGCAATTCCTTTTTCACTCATTTTGTCTAAAGGAATGTTGTTTACACCTGTTCCTGCACGACCCACTGCTTTTAAACTATCTGGGATGTCGTAATCATGCATTTTGAAAGAGCGTAATAAAATTGCATCGGGGTGCTGTACTTCAGAAGCAATTTCATAATTCTCACGAGGTAACTTTTTTAAGCCAACAACTGAAATATTATTTAATGTTAATATTTTATACATTCTACAACCTTTGGATTTTATAGTTAAAGTAGTTAACAAGGTATCATAGTTTGGTGTTAAAAAATCCCCCTCAATCCCCCTTTTAAAAAGGGGGAAGCTGAACCTTGTTCCCCATTTATTCAAAGTGAGGAAGCTGAACCTTGTTCCCCATTTTCTTAAGTAACAAGGTATAAGTTAGCTGTTGTTTTGAGCAAATGACAACATAAATTCAACCAGCTTATCAACCCCCTCTTCAGGCATCGCATTATATATGCTTGCTCGCATTCCACCCACCGAGCGGTGCCCCTTTAAGGTGCATAAACCAACAGCAGCCGCTTGTTTAATAAATTCACCATCTAATTCAGCATTACACAAAGTAAAAGGAACATTCATCCATGAGCGATAAGCCTTATCAACCGGATTGTCATAAAAAGAACTATTATCAATTGCATCATAAAGTTTTTTAGCTTTTCGAGCATTGATTTTTTCTATAGCAGCTAATCCACCATTATCTAATAATTGACGAAAAACTAAACCTGCAATATACCAAGCATAGGTTGGAGGTGTATTATACATTGAGTCCGCTTCTGCATGGGTTTGGTAATTAAGCATAGCAGGAACCGATGCATCTGCATGCCCAATGAGATCTTCACGAATAATAACAATCGTCAGTCCTGCTGGCCCAATATTTTTTTGTGCCCCAGCATAAATCATCCCAAATTTAGATACATCTATTTCTCTGGATAAAATTGTTGATGACATATCAGCAATAAGCGGAACCCCTGCCGTATCAGGAATAAAATCAAATTCAACACCACCAATCGTTTCATTTGGTGTGTAATGCACATAAGCGGCATCAGGATTGAGTGTCCAAGTTGAAAAGTCAGGAACAGTGGTAAATCCATCCTTTTCAGAAGAAGCAACAACATTAACATCACAATAGCGCTTTGCTTCAGCAATCGCTTTTTTTGACCACATTCCCGTATTAACATAATCAGCTGTTTTTTTAGTTGCTAATAAGTTCATTGGGATCATTGCAAACTGTGCACTTGCTCCACCTTGTAAGAACAAGACTTTGTACGAATCAGGAATCGCCATTAACTGGCGTAAATCTGCTTCGGCTTTTTCAGCAATTGACATAAAAGCTTTGCCACGATGCGACATTTCCATCACCGACATCCCTTCATTTTGCCACTGCATCATTTCTTCACTAGCCTGTTGTAATACCGCTGCTGGCAACATGGCTGGGCCTGCACTAAAATTATAAATACGAGACATAATCATCCTTATATTTTAAGATTAATTGTTACAATTTATTAAGACTCGTTAGAATCTTGCTCTGATTGGTTTTCTTCTTCACCTTCTACGTCAATTACTTGTGCTTGATTATTTTCTGAGTTATCTAAATCGCTGTCAACGTCAGTTTCAGCTTCATCATTTACTCCAGTTTCACAAACCTTTTCTAATTCAACTAGCTTTTCATCTTCAGCCAAACGGATTAAACGCACTCCTTGGGTATGACGACTGACAATTGAAATTTCAGAAATACGCGTTCTTACAACCGTTCCACCATTGGTAATCAACATCAACTCATCATTTTTATCAACGAGTTCTGCTCCAATCATCCAACCATTTCTAGCCGAAGTTTTAATTGTAAAGGATCCTTTGCCACCACGCCCTTTAACTGGATAATCAGATAATAAGGTACATTTACCATAACCATTTTCTGTTGCAGTCAATACCGTGAGTTGAGCATCATCGTTATTTTCATCAGCTCCAACCGATGCTTCAGTTGAGCCTGACTGAGGTACAATAATCAATGATTTGACGCTATGTTCCTCATTTAATTTCATCCCGCGAACACCGGCAGCCGTTCGACCCATCGAGCGAATTAACTCTTCACTAAAGCGAATCGCCTTACCTTCTGATGAAAACAGCATGATTTCACGTTTACCATCCGTTATAGCCACATCAACTAAAGTATCTTCATCACGAAGTTCGATAGCGCGAATACCATTAGCACGAGGACGTGAAAATTGCTCTAATGGTGTTTTCTTCACTCGACCGGAAGTAGTTACCATAAAGACATATTGTTCATCACTATATTCTTTAATGGCCAAAACAGCATTAATTTTTTCATTTTCATCCAGTGGTAAAACATTAACGATAGGTCTTCCACGAGAGCCTCTACTCGCAAGAGGTAATTCGTAAACTTTTTTCCAATAAACTTGTCCCATATTACTAAAACATAATAAGGTATCATGGCTTGAAGCGACAAAAAGTTTTTCAATAAAGTCTTCTTCTTTCATTGATGTGGCAGATTTCCCTCTACCACCACGTCTTTGTGCAGTATAATCAGCAAGAGGTTGTGTTTTCACATAACCCTCATGTGATAAAGTGACAACTCTTTCTTCTTCAGTGATCATATCCTCATAACTGAGATCTTCATAACTGCTTAAAATTTCAGTCCGACGATTATCACCATATTTTTCGAGTATTTCAGTTAATTCATCACGAATAATTTGCATTAAAAGCACTTTACTATTAAGAATTTCAAGGAAGTATTTGATTTTTTCAATTAACTCTTTATATTCTGCAATAATTTTATCAATTTCTAAACCGGTTAAACGGTGTAAGCGTAAATCTAAAATAGATTGTGCTTGTATCGGAGTTAAACGATATCCATCTGACTGTAAACCAAACTCAGTCGATAAACCATCCGGACGCGAATCGACCTCACTACCTTTTAATAATTCTTGTACCAAACCAGGAAACCAAACTCGGCTTAATAATTTTTCTTTCGCTTCAGCTGGGTTTTGTGATGTTTTGATCATTTCAATCAATTCATCAATATTGGCTAAAGCTACCGCTTGACCTTCCAAAATATGCGCCCGATCTCTTGCTTTGCGGAGTTCAAAAATAGTACGTCTATTAACGACTTCACGGCGATGACGAATAAATGCTTCAATTAATTCTCTAAGGTTTAATAGTTTTGGCTGTCCATCAACTAATGCAACAATATTAATACCAAATACGTTTTGCATAGAAGTTTGTTGGTATAGGTTGTTTAAAACCACATCCCCATCAGCATCACGTTTTATTTCAATAACGATACGCATACCATCTTTATCAGATTCATCACGTAAAGCCGAAATGCCTTCAATTTTTTTATCTTTAACCAACTCAGCAATTCTTTCTATCAAGCGAGCCTTATTTACTTGATACGGTAATTCAGCAACAATGATTTTTTCACGCCCAGAGTCAGAAACTTCTATTTCAGCTCTTGCTCTAATTTTAATTCGACCACGTCCAGTATGATAGGCTTCATGAATACCTGAAGCGCCATTAATAATACCCGCAGTTGGAAAATCAGGACCTGGTACATGTTCAATTAACTCAGCAATGGAAATATCTGGGTTATCAACAAAGGCAATACAAGCATTAATGATTTCAGTTAGGTTATGTGGCGGAATATTCGTTGCCATACCAACAGCAATACCAGAAGAACCATTCACTAATAAATTGGGGATCCGTGTTGGGAGGACTTGTGGTTCACGCTCAGATTCATCATAGTTGGCAACGAAGTCAACGGTTTCTTTTTCAATATCCGCTAACATATCATGTGATATTTTTGCCATTCTCACTTCGGTATAACGCATGGCAGCCGGAGAGTCGCCATCTACTGAACCAAAGTTACCCTGTCCATCAACCATCATATAACGTAAGGAAAATGGTTGTGCCATACGCACGATAGTATCATAAACTGCAGTATCACCATGAGGATGATATTTACCTAAGACTTCACCGACAATACGAGCAGATTTTTTATAAGCTTTATTCCAATCCATGCCACTTTCATGCATGGCATAAATAACACGGCGGTGAACGGGTTTCATTCCATCTCGCACATCGGGTAAAGCACGACCTACAATTACACTCATCGCATAATCCATATAGGATTGCTTCATTTCATCTTCGAGACTTCTAGGCAGAATTTCTTTAGCAAAATTGACCATGATAATACTGTTTAATCCTTAACAAAAAGTAAGGGTTATTCTAGCATGTTTCACGGTTAGAAACTAAGTATTAGATAAAAAAAATGGGCTTAAAATTTATATTTTTGGCAAATAAAAATAGAAGCAAATAAAGACTAAAATAAGGGAAAATAACGAGGGGTAATCTTTGCTGAAAGAGAACCTAATGGTTTATAAAGGCAAAAAAAAAACACCACTAAGAGTTAACCCAGTGGTGTTTAAATATTGCTTAAAATTAAGCTAATTACTCAGCAGCAATTAGAACTTTAACTTCAACATCAACATCTGTGTGAATATGAATCACTATATTATATTCACCTAGTTCACGAATAGAACCATTTGGTAATCTTACTTCACGCTTTGCCACTTCAACACCGGCTGCGGTAATAGCATCAGCGATATCACCATTAGTCACAGAACCAAACATTTTACCTTCATCACCCGCTTTACGCTTGATGATAAATTCTTTATCTGTTAGTTGTTCTGCTCTTGCAGTAGCTGCAGCTAAACTTTCTGCTGCGACCTTTTCTAATTCAGCACGACGCGACTCAAACATTTCAATGTTTGCTGCAGTTGCGGCCAATGCTTTTCCTTGAGGGATCAGATAGTTACGACCATAACCAGACTTAACATCGACTTGATCACCTAATACACCTAAGTTATTAATTTTTTCTAATAAAATAATGTTCATAATATACTCCTTGTCAGAAAAAATTAATCGTGTTGATCAGTGTAAGGTAATAAAGCGATATATCGCGCACGTTTTACCGCAGTCGATAATTGACGTTGGTATTTAGCCATCGTACCGGTAATACGGCTAGGAACAATTTTTCCATTTTCCATAATATATGCTTTTAATAAGTTAACATCTTTGTAATCAATTTCACTAATGCCTTCAACTGTAAATCGGCAATATTTTCTACGTCTAAAATAACGAGACATGTTTTTTCCTCTTTATTAATTAATCATCATTTTTGGTTTTGTCATCCGTTTTCTCTGAATGACGACGAGGTGTTGGTTCTTCGCTAACATTATCAAAAGTCCGCGTATCATCTTCACTCATCATAATTGATGGTTCAGTAACAGCACCTTTTGTTTTAACTACCATGCTTCTAATCACCGCATCATTAAATCTAAAACCATGATTTAATTCGTCTAAAGCATTTGTTGAACACTCAATATTCAATAACACATAATGTGCTTTATGAATTTTATTAATGGGGTAAGCTAATTGACGACGCCCCCAATCTTCAACTCTATGAACAGTACCGCTATCATTTGTCACTATATTCTTATAGCGCTCAATCATCGCTGGCACTTGTTCACTTTGGTCTGGATGGACCAAAAAAACAATTTCGTAATGTCTCATAAAAATCCCTTCGGTTAATATTAGGTTATTTATCTTATACTCAACATTAATGAGTATAAATAACAACATTAGCTTTTAGTCACCATTTGCTAAAAGCAAGGAGTACGCATCATTTAAAGGATCACAAACAAAACAATCCATTAAGCCGATGCAATAAAGCGGGCGATTATACAACATTAGTCTTATAAATACTAATATTTTTTTGTCACGATTTTTAAATCAATGGTTTTACTCCTATCACAGCTATATGAATATAGTACAATTTTTAAAATTCCCCCAGCTAACCAAGTTCATTGCTAAAAAATGCCACCGCTAACACAGTATGGCTTATCTTCTTTACAGCAAAGGACATGAAACTGATAAATTAGCAGGAACTAACAAGCAAGTTGTAAAATTCATTCAATAAATTTCAGCAAAAACCGTTGAGGTGCAAATTTATTTTTTAATCATAATCAATAACACCCCGATAACCACCATTAAAAAGCCAAAAAATATCGCTAAGGTAAACGGTTCATTTAACCAGTATATAGCTAACACTATGGTAAAAATTGGGCCGAGTGTGCCAACGACACCCGTATGAGTGGGGCCAATTCGATGAATCGCTTCAGTCATCATAAAGCTTGGGATCACGGTACTAAAAACAGCTAATAATAGCAACCAAAACCAAGCTATATTGGAGATATAAAGACTAGAGTAATCCACAAAATATGCGGCATGAATAAATACAAACACACTGGATGCGATCATGGCAATACAGGTAAAAAAAATCGACCCTACTTGGGCAAGCATTTTTTTACTAAACAAGACATACAAAGCAAAACTTAAGGCAGCTCCTAACACTAAAGCAGTACCTAAAAATACATTATTGCCAGTGAGTTTATCTTCTTGTCCCATCACTAACCACAAACCAGCATAAGCTATCAGCATGGATAAGATTAAGCGTTGCGTTATTTTTTCGGAAAAAAAGATAAAACCTATCACAGCCACCATAAATGGGTAAGTAAACAAACTCAGGCGTTCAAGTTGTGCACTAATATATTCAAGCCCCATTAAGTCCAACAAAGATGCTAAATAATACCCCAAAAATCCTAACAGAAAAATTTTTATCACTCTAGGAGCCTGTAACAAGCCTGACTTTAGCGTTGATTTTTTAATCAAAAACAATAAGATCAGTAGATAAAATGGCAGTGATAACAACATTCGCAGCACTAAAACTTCATGAGCATTCATACCTTGCAGATAACACAGTTTAATAAAAATTGATTTCAGCGAAAAAAGCAAGGTACCAAAAATAGCAAAACTAAATCCAATGGTTTTATTTGATAAAAGATTCATAAAAAAAATTCACTTAAATTAAAAACAGTCTATTATTGTTGCTATTATAGCGCTATAATCGTAGGTTATGCTTTTAGTATTACCCAATAATTTTCAGTAGCTATTTATTTTTTGCCAAAATATACTAATAACTTATGACCCAAGCCGATAAGCAGAGTTATCCTCCTCTTTCTCATCAACAGCTATTAAGTTTACTTCCAGATATGGAAGAAGGGATCCAGATATGGGATCACCTTGGAAACTTGATTTATGCCAATGCAATTACTAAAACACATTTTGATAATACTGAAATAGCCGATATTTATTCTTATACGGATCTTTTGAAAAGTTGTTGCAATGAAAATGGTCTTAGCTTATCCCAAAAACAGTCCCCTATTGCAAAAGTTTTAGAAAACAAAAAACCATATCTTAATTGTTGCCTGCAAATTTTGGCTCATCATCAAATCTGCAATGCCTTAGAAAAAAATGAAAAAGAACATAGCATAATTGAATCATTAACTAACGATGTTCCAGAAAATGAACCCGAAAACGAGCAAAAGTGGCTTAAAATAAATGCCTACCCCAATTTTTCTGAATCATCCCAATTCATGGGAGTAGTAACCACCTCACATGATATAAGTATTTATGTGAACAAAGCAAAACAACTAGCTAAAGATGCACATTATGATGTATTAACAGGATTACCGAATCGCATATTATTACCTGAAAGGATGCGCATCTCTTTAGCTTATAGTGACCGTTCCAAAGAACCCGTAGCAATCTGTATGATGGACTTGGATGGTTTTAAGTTTGTTAATGATACTTATGGTCATGAAACGGGTGATGAATTATTAAAAATGGTTGCTCAACGCCTCAAAAAGTGCTTGCGAGAAGAAGATACTGCTATTCGCTTAGGTGGTGATGAGTTTGTATTGTTAATTTGTGGTTTGCAAAATGATCGTGATTATGAGGTTGCTTTAAAACGCATCATTGAAGCCATTGCACAACCTTATTATATCAATGGTCATACTGCCAAAGTAACAGCTAGTATTGGGGTAACATTATACCCTTCTGACTCAGCGATTGCTGAACAGTTATTACGCCATGCTGATCAGGCGATGTATAAAGCAAAAGAGCAAGGTAAAAACTGTTATTTAATGTTTGATGCTACTCGGGAATCACGCCTGAGAGAAAACTATAATATTATTCGTAGCATGGAAAGAGCCTTAGCCAATAATCAATTTCAGCTTTATTACCAACCGAAAATTGATTGTAAAAAAGGTAAAGTGATTGGTTTAGAAGCACTTATTCGCTGGATACATCCTATTCTTGGCGTACGTGCACCAGGAGAATTTCTTCCCATTATTGAAAAAGATGACTTGATTATTGAAATAGGTAACTGGGTTATTAATAGTGTTTTAGAGCAAATGCAGAAATGGAAAGAGCAAGGTTTAAAGCTAAATGTCAGCCTTAATATTGCCGCAAGACAATTTTTACACGGTGATTTTAGTGCCTACTTAGACAAATTAGCACAAATTTATCCTGCCGATATTATAAGCTGCTTAGAAATTGAAATCTTGGAATCTGCTGCTTTAGAAGATATGCATGCCGTCAGTGCGATTATTAGTGAAAATAAAAACAAAGGATTTGTTTTTTCCCTCGATGATTTTGGTACCGGTTATTCATCACTGATCCATTTAAAACACTTAGATGTTCATACCTTAAAAGTTGATAAAAGTTTTATTAAAGACATGGTCAGCGATCCAGGTGATCTGATGCTAATAAAAGGAATTGTGGGTCTTGCTGAACCATTTCGTTTGAATATAGTTGCCGAAGGTGTTGAGACGGTCGAACAAGTATTAATATTGTTGGAATTGGGATGTGATGTAATGCAAGGTTATTACTTTTCCCGCCCGATGCCCGTGGAAAAAGTAGCCGACTGGATCCATCATTTTAAAGTTGATCCATTGTGGAAGTTATCCCAAGATTATTTTCCTAAACAAAGTGATTTTGACTTATTATTATTGGAAGTCAAACACAATTATTGGTTAGAAGAGTATAAGTCCTTGTATGAGCTTGATGATCTGAAAAGCTGTATTGAGTTTAGTCAAAAACCCTGCTTTTTATCTAAATGGTTTACCGATGTTGGTCGTAGCAAATATGCCCATTGTGATAGCTTTATGCTCATAGAAAAACTTCATCTAGATTTTCATCTACAAATTAAGGCAATTAATGCCTTAAAATATGCAAAACACAGTCGTCAACAACAGCAATTAATAAGTCATCTTGACCAGATTAGTCAAACACTAACGACTGAAATTTATAACTTCAGAATGCATATAATGCAAAATTCCTCAAAATAAAACAAGGATTATTAACAATGTACGAAATAAGCTATCCGATGACTTGGAAAAAAGACTTTGAAACAGGTGTGGGTGAAATTGATGAGCAACATAAAATTCTAGTTCATACACTCAATCAAGCACATAAGAAATTAGCCGGCGAATACGATATCGAGTTGTTGTCTCAAATCACTCAGGATTTATTAAGCTATGCCTTATATCATTTTGAAGAAGAAGAAGGCTTAATGCAGCAATATGACTACTTTGATGCTTCTGATGATGCAGCAGAAAAACACATGGCGCAGCATCGACACTTTTCTGAGCACGTTATAAAAGTTCGTGAAGGTTTTAAGTCAGAAACACCGATTAAAGCAGAGGATTTATTGAACTTTTTACAAGATTGGTTGATCAACCATATTTTAAATACCGATATGAAACTAGGTGCTTTTATTATTGAAAAGCGTAAGGCTTAGTACTTTTATTTATGTATGCATTCCCCAGAAGGACTTTGGGAACGAGGTATATTTTCTCCCCAGATAGCACTTCGCTCATCCAGGCTACGATGCGGATGTTTTATCTACGATCTAACCAATAATAGTTTGGTCTTCTCCTATGATGGGCGATAGCTAAAATTTGAATTGTATTTTTAAAAGTTCTGAATAAAATCGTAAAAGGAAATTTAATCATTCTTTTACGCCTAATATCTGGTTTTTTATCAATTGGGTATATGAGCGGATTTATAATAATTTCTGCCACTACTTTTTCAAATTCAGACAAATAATTTGCACCTAGATCTGTTTTCCTAGACTCATAGTAAGCAATAGTTTCAAGATGCTCTGACTCAGCACCTGGATGAAAGAAATAATTCAAGGTAATAGAGCCTGTGCTTTTAGCCTAACTTCTTCAGATGAAATTGGATTAATAACTCCATTATCAATATCTTTAGCGCGACGTGCAGCTTCATCCAACCAATCATTTGCAATTTCATTTTCAGAAGGCGTGTCAAGACTCAATAAAAGTTTTTGGGCCAAAGTAGCTCTATCATTTTCTGATAAATTTAAGGCTTCACTTTCAATTTCAGTTAGTAACATAATCACTCCATCAATTATTTGCTATCTATTTGCTATCTATTTGCAGATTTAACTCTATTATCTTTAAGATCAATATACTTTGCAAGTTTCATTTTTCCTTTGTTTTTTCACCCATTCAAGCTTTTACACTTGAAATAAATTTTTATGAACTTATTTCAAGCATAGTTGTCCTAAACTGTGGAAATAATAATGACACCCATTGAAGACCAAACAATTGCATTAGCCGGCTTGATCCAAGCATGTTATCAAGTAAGGCAAATTGCAACAAAAAATTCAGATGATCAACCGTGTCTTAGTATTGCAGTAAAAAGTATTTTAAAAACAGACTCCGATAGCGCTGAAGATGTTTTTTCTGGTGTAAAAAATCTAAAAAAAGGTCTACAACTACTACAAGATTATGGAAGTAATCTTAAAGAGCAAGATTTAGAACTGATGAAGCTTTGTATGCAAACATTAACTATTAGCCGTAAATTATTAAAAAAGAAAGATTTTTTAAGCAAAATACAAACTGGAATTACTAAGATTAAGGAACAATCTGAGTTTTTTTCTACTGAACACGAGAATGTCATTGCAAATATATCTTCCTTATATCAACAAACCATTAGCACTATGAGTCCAAGAATTATGGTTAGCGGTAATGCGGCTTTTTTAGGACAGAGCAGAAATGCAGATAAAGTGAGAATGTATTTGTTTTCAGCGATTCGTTCTGCTGTGTTATGGCAGCAATTAAAAGGCAGCCGATTACAATTACTTTTTCAACGCAAAAAAACCATTGCTTGTGCTGAAAAATTATTATTACAACTGAGCTATTAATATTCTTATCGTTTAAATTCAAAAAGGAAAAGTTTCATCATGACTTGTTTAGATAATTTATTACGTGTCAAAAATGAATTAGAACAAAAGATCATTGGCCAAGAAAACTTTGTCAATAAACTACTGATTGCATTATTAGCCAATGGACATATTTTAGTTGAAGGTGCTCCTGGTCTTGCAAAAACAAAAGCCATTCGTGAATTGGCACAATTAATCGAAGGTAATTTTCATCGGGTACAATTTACACCGGATTTATTACCTGCTGACTTGACCGGTACCGAGATTTATCGTCCACAAGATGCTTCTTTTCATTTTCAACAAGGCCCGTTATTTCATAACTTGATCCTCGCTGATGAAATCAACCGTGCTCCAGCCAAGGTTCAGTCTGCTTTATTAGAAGCGATGGCTGAAAATCAAATCACCGTTGGAAGAGAAACTTATCCGCTACCATCATTGTTTTTAGTGATGGCAACTCAAAACCCCATAGAACAAGAAGGAACTTATCCTTTACCTGAAGCACAATTAGATCGTTTTTTAATGCATATCGAAATTGATTATCCCGATGCTGATGCTGAAAAAGCTATTTTAACCGTTAATCGAAAAGAAGCTGTTTCTGCTTCTCAAAAAAAACATCAACAACTTTTAATTTCTCCAATTTTAGATCAAAAAACTATTTTTGCGGCCCGTGAAGAAATATTATCACTGCATATGTCAGAAGATGTAGAGCAATACTTATTGTCAATTATTCTTGCAACCAGAAATCCACAGAATTATGATGAACGATTACAACAATGGATTAATTATGGCGCAAGTCCAAGAGCCACAATTGCTCTAGATCGTTGTGCTAGAGCCTATGCGTGGTTAAATGGCAAAGACTTTGTTTCTCCCAGCGATGTGCAAGCAGTCGCAAGTGATGTATTACGTCACCGTATTTTATTAAGTTTTGAAGCAGAGGCAAATAACGTCAACGCCAATCAATGTGTTGAGTTATTATTACGTCAAATTGCTATTCCATAGTCAGAATTAATCAGAATTAGCCAGAATTAGTCACTATTATGTTTAATTGGATACATTCTTTTAACAAAAGCAAAGATAACTCAGTTTTCCAATATAATGAGCAATCTGTTGATTTTCATCGTTTAGAGGTTAATCGTCAGGAATTAATTGATTTAAGATTTCAAACATCTGGTTTAGACTTTAAGACCACAATTGCCAGTAAAAAAAAATCGCATTCAGCGTTTTCGGGCAGTCACCTCTCCCCATTTAAAGGCAGAGGCATGGACTTTGATGAAGTACGCCCTTATCAACCGGGGGATGATATACGCAATATTGACTGGAACGTTACCGCTAGAAGCAATAAAGTACATACCAAGGTATTTAAAGAAGAAAAAGAACGTCCAGCTTTTATCATTATTGATTTTCGCTCAAGTATGCAGTTTGCAACAAAAGGTAGTTTAAAAAGTGTGCAAGCTGCCAGATTAGCCGTTTTATCCGCATGGATTTTAGCCGATCATCAACATCGAATTGGCGCTATTATTTTTACCGATGATGGGTTTATTGAATGCCCAGCTAAAGCAGGTAAAAAAGGAGTATTAAGGCTGATTAACCAGTTGGCACTGACTCATCAACAACTGACGCAGCCAAGCTTAACCAAGAAAAAATTTGATAGCTCGAGTTTTTTCAAGCGGATTAAAAAACAGATTAAACCGGGGAGCTTACTCTTGCTAATCAGTGATCTTGACTTTATCGGTCAACAAACTGAAAAAAGCACTGGCAAAAGCACTGAAAAAAATACAGAAAAAGATGAAGCTTTTTTACATCTTGAGTATTTATCGCGCCATAATGATTTACTGGTTACTTTTATTTATGATCCCTTAGAAGTTGAGTTACCACCGCCAGGACAATATGCAATTACCAGTAATGATCAAGATGAGCAAACAATTGCAATAGATGACTTTACGATTTTAGATACCAGTGATATTACTTATCGTCAAAGTTATCGGCAAAAATTCATCCAAAGAGATGCCATATTTAATAAAAAATTACAACAAATGGGTGGGCACTTTTTACGCCTTGCCACCAATGACAATGTATTAAACGTATTAAAACAATTATTAGGCAAAAACCCCAAAGTCAGTCGAATTGCCAAACATCAACATTAAAATAAAAATAAAAATAAAATAATCTGATAATGCCTTTAGCAACCGTTCCCCCATCAGTTCACCCCAATAATAGCAGTCAAATAGTTAACGCTCCTGCGACCTCTTTATTAGATGAACTAGCTGATATTCATCTGCCTGATGCTATTGATGCTTGGCCACCTGCTTTTGGTTGGTGGATTTTACTATTAGCAGTTTTAATTGCTGTTTTTTTTATTGGCAAGTTAATATTAGCTTGGTGGCAACGCTATAAATATCTCTCTCAAATTAAAAAACAAGCCAATAATGAACTCCATCAAATAAAACGACATTGGCAACAACAACACAATATCGTGTTATCAACGGCTAAATTATCCACCCTGCTACGCCGTTATTTGTTAATCGTTTTTCCCAGAGAGCAAATTGCCAGTATGAATACAACTAGCTTATTAAGCTTGATTGAAAAACACAGCAAAGCAAAAAAACTTGCTTACAACTATAGCGTTTTGTTAACGGATTTCCCTTACCAAGATCCTTTAATTTGTATTGATGCAGAAGAAAAGATACTGATTAATAAACAGGTGGATCAATTTATTGCTCAATTTGAGTTATTAATTAAACAGGGAGCGCTAATAAAAAATGTACTGCAACAGCAAAAGGGGCAAGCGAATGTTTAATTTTGCCTTTGCTTGGATATTTATTATCCTGCCTTTACCATTTGTAGTTTGGCGCTATCTAGCAAAAAATGAGAATCAACTTAATCAAGCTCTAAAAGTGCCTCATCTACAACCTTTTGTAGAAAAGGTTTATGCTAAAAATAACAACTTTAAGTCCCGTTCCAAGCTCAGTTTATTACTACTTGTTGTTGTTTGGTTATTATTAATATTAGCTGCGGCGCAACCTCAATGGATTGGCGATCCGATTAAACTTCCCATCAGTGGTCGTGATTTACTGATTGCTGTCGACTTGTCCGGCAGTATGCAAGAACAGGATATGAAAGTTAATGATCAAGTGGTTAATCGCTTAGCTGCGGTGAAGGTGGTACTAAGTGAATTTATTCAAAAACGCAAAGGCGATCGTTTAGGATTGATCCTATTTGCGGATCATGCTTACCTACAAACTCCTCTGACCTATGATAGTCAAACCATTGAAACCATGCTGCTAGAAGCCGAGATTGGCTTAGCAGGAAAAAAAACAGCTATTGGTGAAGCAATTGGTTTAGCTATTAAGCGGGTAAAAGATTTACCGGCAGAACAAACCAAATCCAGAGTTTTGATTTTATTAACCGATGGAGCAAATACGGCTGGAATTTCACCTGTTGAGATTGCTCGCTTAGCCAAACAAATTGATTTAAAAACCTACACCATTGGCATTGGTGCCGATGAAATGATTGTGCGTACCATTTTTGGTCGTCAACGGGTTAATCCTTCCCAAGACTTGGATGAAAAAACCTTAAAAGAAATTGCCAAGATCAGTGGAGGTCAATATTTTCGCGCCCGAGATAGTGAAAATTTAAGGCAAATTTATCAGCAAATTAATCAAATAGAACCGATAGAAGTTGATAACAAAACTTTTAGACCAATTAAAAACCTGTATTACTGGCCCTTAGCTTTTGCTTTGATATTATCGCTTGCGGTTTTACTTTTTCGTCATTTTATTTTAAGCAAACAGTCCTAACTATGAATCAAGATTTTTTCCAGCTTTTTCATTTTTTACGTCCTGAGTGGTTTTATGCCCTTATTCCCGTATTAATAATTTTTGTCCTGTTATTGTTACAAAAACAGCAAAATAATGACTGGTCAAAAATTTGTGATCCAGAATTATTACAACATTTTTTAGTTAACAAAGGCAAAGTTCGCTCACAAACACCTTTATTTATTCTCCTAGTCGCTTGGCTAATTGCTATTTTTGCCCTTGCAGGCCCCAGTTGGAAAAAAATGGACTCCCCTATTTTTAGCAATCAAGATGCCTTAGTGATTATCCTCAAACTGGGAGATTCTATGAATGCTGAAGACTTAAAACCTTCTCGCTTAGAAAGAGCCCGGCATAAATTAACGGATATTTTAGAACAACGTCAGGAAGGACAAACGGCATTAGTGGTTTATGCTGGTGATGCGCATATTGTGTCGCCACTGACCCCTGACAATAAAACCATATTATCGTTTGTTTCGGTATTAGATAGCTCTTTGATGCCTGTTGCGGGTAATGATTTAGATCAAGCCTTAAAGGTAGCCGAAAAATTATTTAGTAATGCAGGGCTCAACCAAGGCAATATTTTATTATTAAGTGATGAATTTGAGGCTAGTCAACAAGCACAAATAGAAAAAACCGTTAAACACCTGGCTGAGTCATCATATCAACTTTCAATTATTGGTGTAGGAACGGAACAAGGTGCACCTATTCCCCAACAAGTCACTCATCAAGCTTCGCCTCAATCAACGACACAATCCTTTGCTAAAGATGAACAGGGAAATATTATTATTAGTAAATTAGCAAAAGAACCATTGTATGAGTTAAGCCAATTGGCGAATGGTTATTATCACGATATCAGTATTAATGATCAGGATATTAAGAGCGTTTTAACTAGCCATATTCCCTATGATCAATTAAAGCAAGAGCAACAACAAGAGAAGATTAAGCAATTATGGCAAGATGATGGGGCATGGTTTGTTTTATTAATACTTCCCTTTGCTTTGTTAATGTTTAGACGAGGTTGGTTAATCTTGTTCGTTATTTTTATCGCTCCTATCCCTTATCAGCCTGTTTATAGTATGCAATGGGATGACTTATGGCAGCGTTCTGATCAACAAGCAAGTGAATCTTTTCAACAAGGTAAGCACCTTAAAGCGGCTGAAAAATTTGAAGATCCCTTATGGAAAGGTAGTGCTTATTACAAAGCTGGCGAATATCAACAAGCGATAGAAGCTTTTAAACAAGAAAATAGCACAGAAGCAAAATATAACCTTGGCAATAGTTATGCTAAATTACAACAGTTTGAGCAGGCGATTAAAAGCTATGATGAGGTATTGACCCAAAACCCCAACCATCAGGATGCCTTAAAAAATAAAAAAATCATTGAAGAAATCTTAAAAAAACAACAACAAGATAAAGATAAGAAGAATCAAGAGAACAAAGATAATCAGGATAAAAATAAGCAAAAAGATCAACAAGATCAGCAAGGTAAAGAGCAAAAACAAGACTCTTCACAGCAAAATTCCGAACAAAAACAAGATAAAAACGAATCTTCTTCAAACGATAAACAAGATCAAAAATCTTCTGAACAAAAACAACAACAGCAAAAAGAACAACAACAGCAACAGCAGAAGGAAGAGGATAAACAGCAACAACAAGCTACAGATAAAAACAAAACAGATAACGATAAAAATAAAGATAAACAAGCAAAAGCTGAAAAGCCTAAGCAAGTGCAAGAGCAAGAGAAGGACAAAGATAAGGAGCAAGATAATAAAAATACCGATTCCTTATTTTCTCAGTTAAATGAAGAGCAACAACAAGCCATGCAACAATATTTAAATCAAATTCAAGATGATCCGGCTTTTTTGCTGAAAAGAAAATTTTACTTAAACTCTTTGCGTAAACAACAAAACAATCAATAATAAACTCAGGTATGACATTATGAACCGCGCTATTTTTTGCTTATTCATGCTGATTTTTAGCTTAACTGCTTTTGCTAAAGTAGAAGTCATTGCTAATAGAACTGTATTATCCTTAAATGAAAGCTTAGCGATTGAGATTGTACAAACAGAGAAAAATGATGGTAAACCCCAACTGGATTTATTAGAAAAAGATTTTGAAATCTTATCCCAGAGTCAAAGCCATCAATTTAATATGGTTAATGGTGCCTCAAGTCATACTAATATCTGGTCGATTAGTCTTATGCCCAAACATGCGGGTGAATTAGTTATTCCAGCAATAACTATTGGTAGTGAGTCTTCAGAGCCGATTCACCTAGTTGTGCATAAAAAAGACACAACGGCTAATGCTCTGAACACGAATCAAGAGGTTTTTATTCAAGTTGATATAAATCCTAAACAATCGGTTTATGTGCAACAAAAAGTCGATTTAACCTTGAGGATTTATTATCGTGTACCATTGATGAATCTTTCCCTAGCAGAGTTTAGTATCTCGGATGCACTGGTTGAAAAACTCGGTGAAGATAAACAATATAACAAAACAATTAAGCAACAAAACTATCAGGTTATTGAACGACACTATGCGGTTTTTCCTCAGCAAAGTGGCTTTTTAACCATTCCGGCCGTTAGATTTGAGGCCAATGTAACCAGCAGTAGAAATACTAACTGGCCTTTTTTCTCACAACCATTTTCACAACTGCAAGGCAGTAAAATCGTCAAACAAAGTGAGCAAAAAACACTGACCGTTAAAGCCAAACCAAAAACTTATACAGGTAATAACTGGTTGCCAGCAGATAATGTGCAGGTGATTAGTCAGCATTCTGATTTATCAAATATTATGGTTGGTGACTCTATCACTATTACTGATAAAATCATTGCCAAAGGAACTTCCGCCAGCTTACTCAGTGAAATTCCGTTTAATGAATTAAAAAATATTAAGGTTTATCCCGATAAAGCAATCAGCCAAAGCAAAGAAAATAAAGGTGATTTATATGGCGTTAGAGAACAAAAAATTGCCCTAATTCCTACTCAGGCAGGTCGATATACCATCCCTGACAGGACGATTTACTGGTGGGATACCATTAAAGATAAACAAATGTCTAAAATCATTTCTGGTTTTAGTTTTATGGTAACGGCTAAAGAAGGTGAGCAAACATCACTTAGCTCTGTACAAACCTCAATCAACCAGGCTGATAATAGCCAAAATTCACTTGCTGTAACTAGTGATAATACAACTATTGCTAATGTGAGCTTTAAAAATAATATCTGGTTTTGGATTTGGTTAATCACTTTACTATTAGCCATTATTATCATTGGCTTATTGTTATATCGCTTATCCAAGCATACTCTTCTCAAAGAGCTTGAAGATAATACTGAGCAACAAATAGCAGAAAAACAGCTATTAAAAAATATGACTAAATCTGCTAAAGAAAATAACGGTAAACAAGTGTATAGTTTATTTAAACAATGGGCTGAGCTTTATTACTTTCAGGAAGATAATAATCATGCAAACACTCTTGCAACTTTCTATGCTAGTATTGACAATATTGAATTGAAAAAGCAATTGGAAAAACTAGAAGGATTTTTATATGCCTCAGCAAGTTCGGAGTCATTAACTTGGCAAGGTGAAGAGTTTTTAATGGCTTTTTCAGCATTTTTAAAACAAAAACATCAGCAACAAAAAAA
>CAYMMQ010000014.1:0-4618 GCA_964391585.1 uncultured Ectothiorhodospiraceae bacterium | reverse complement strand
ACTTAAACCTTAAGAACTTAAACCTTAACGCCTAAAATTTAAGCATAAATAAATTATGACATCAATAACTTACCCAACTATTGAACAATATATTGGCAATACACCTCTGGTTAGATTGCAACGACTAAACCCCAATCCAAGCAATACTATTTTGCTTAAATTAGAGGGGAATAATCCAGCTGGCTCGGTTAAAGATAGGCCGGCAATGAATATGATTAAATTAGCTGAACAACAAGGCGCTATTAAAACTGGGGATACCTTAATTGAGGCAACCAGTGGCAATACTGGCATTGGTTTAGCAATGGCGGCGGCGATTAAAGGTTATAAAATGATATTAATCATGCCCAGTCATATGAGTGAAGAAAGACGAGGTGCCATGAAAGCTTATGGTGCCCAAATCATTCTAACCCCCAAAGAAGGCAGTATGGAAGCTGCGATTGATCTCGCTAAAAAAATGCAACAACAAGGTAAAGGGATCATCTTAGATCAATTTTCCAATAACCATAATCCACTGGCTCATTATCAAAGCACTGCAGAAGAAATTTGGCAGCAAACTCATGGCAAAATCAGTCACTTTGTCAGTGCCATGGGGACAACTGGGACCATTATGGGCTGTTCACGTTTTTTAAAAGAACAAAATAAAGATATCCAGATTATAGGTGTACAACCAGAAGATGGCTCGCAAATTCCAGGAATAAGACGTTGGCCTCAAGAATATCTCCCTAAAATCTATCATCCAGAAAATATAGATAAAATTATGGATATTTCACAGCAACAAGCGGAAGATACTACGCGCTTATTAGCAGCAAAAGAAGGCATTTTTGCCGGAGTATCATCAGGTGGTGCGCTGGCAGTAGCATTAAAAGTCTCTTCTCAAGTCAATAATGCAACGATTGTAAGCATTGTTTGTGACCGTGGTGATCGGTACCTATCCACCGGTATTTTCCCATCTTAACTAAAGAGTTCTTATACAAAGTATGGCAAGAAGAAGAAAAAGGTCGACTATCCCAACGGATACCCCAGAATTAAAAATTGAAAAGAGTAATCACGATGGCAAAGGGATCGCTTATTTTAATGATAAAACCGTTTTTATTAGTGGTGCCATTATGGGGGAAACCGTAAAGGTTAAATTTACTGCCAAACGTAAGGGTATTTTAGAAGCACAAGTAACAGATGTGATTGAAGGATCAGCCAATCGAGTAACACCTCCCTGTGAATTTTATGATTTGTGTGGTGGTTGTAGTTTGCAGCATTTATCTTCTGACCAACAAATTCAACTGAAACAACAAAGCTTAATTGATAACTTCAAACACTTGGCAAAAATTGAACTGGATAAATCACAATTACTGCCTACCCTAACGGGGCCAACTTTAGCGTATCGCAGTAAAGCTCGTTTAGGTGTGCGTTATGTGGTCAAAAAAGAAAAACTGTTAATTGGTTTTCGGGAAAAAAGCTCTAATTACTTATGTGAAATGACTAGTTGTGAGGTCTTACATCCCGCCATTGGGAAACGCCTAAAGTTATTGGCGCAAGTTATTGAATCTTTAAGTATTTATATGCAAATTCCACAAGTGGAAGTGGCCTTTGGCGATCAACAAGCTGCACTTATTTTTCGTCATTTAACAGATATGAACGAGCAAGATCAACAAAAACTGATCGATTTTGGCAAAAAAACTGGTTTTTATATTTTATTGCAAGGTGGTGGGCCTGATAGTATAAAAATGATTTATCCGCCTGAAAAAACTGAAAGCAGTTATCATTTATCTTATGCCCTGCCCGAGTTTGATCTGAATTATTATTTTACCGCCACTGACTTTACTCAGGTAAATCGAGTTATCAATCGGCAAATGGTCAGTTTTGCTATTGAATTATTAAATGTAAAAACGACCGATAAGGTATTAGATTTATTTTGTGGTATCGGTAATTTTAGTTTGGCATTAGCTCGGAAATCAGCCTTTGTAACCGCTGTTGAAGGCAGTGCAGAATTAATCATCAAGGCAAAAAATAATGCCATCAGCAATGGTTTGGAAAACTGCAAATTCTATTGTGCTGATTTATTTATCAACTCAGGTAAAGATGATTTTAAACGCCAAAAATGGGCACAACAACACTATGATGCCATTTTGATTGATCCCGCACGCAGTGGGGCAAAGGAAATCATGGAGTATATTCCTCATTTTAAAGCAGCCACTATTGTGTATGTCTCCTGCAATCCAGCCACTCTTGCTAGAGATAGTGAGATTTTAGTTCATCAGCATGGTTATCAACTCGTTTCAGCTGGGGTAATGGATATGTTTCCACACACCTCTCATGTTGAATCGATTGCTTTATTCAAGAAAAACTTTAGCACCAACACTAAGCCAAGAAAATAACTCAATTATATCGGCATTACGCATTTTGATACAACCATGGGAACTACACACTCCCATGGGATCAGAGTCTGGACAACCATGAATATAAATATAACGACGCATGGTATCGTTTTTCCCTAAGCGGTTAAAACCTTTCTCTAAACCACTTAACCATAAGATGCGAGTTAAAATCCAATCTCTATTAGGGTATTGTTGTCTTAAATCTTCAGAAAAAATCTCCCCCGTAGGCCTTCTGCCAACAAATACGGTATTTTCAGCACAATCTTGGCCTATCTTGGCTCGAACTTGATGACTGCCTCTTGGGGTACACTCACTACCAAAACACTCACCCAGTCCATTTTTTGCCGATGATATTAGGTATTTTTTAAACAAGACTTGTTGACCGTTCTCTACTTGATAGGCATAAAGGGTTTGCGTATTGATATCAACTTTGATTAATTGAGAATGAGCTTTATTCACCAGCTTTACTCACAAAATTTAAGGCA
Source organism: uncultured Ectothiorhodospiraceae bacterium (assembly GCA_964391585.1). Taxonomy (GTDB): domain Bacteria; phylum Pseudomonadota; class Gammaproteobacteria; order GRL18; family GRL18; genus JADGAU01. Next base: position 1,761 of record CAYMMQ010000014.1, on the reverse strand, counting down.
TCATAAACACCATCACTACTTACGGAATATCCTTGAATACTACTTTGATAAAAACAAATATTGGCCATATACCACAAAGAGACATAAGGCATGATCTCATTAATTTGTTGTTGTAATTGCTGATAAAGTTTTTTCTTATCGCTTAAAGATATTGAGGCATCCGCTTGTTCAATTAAGGTATCAATATGAGCATTCTTTAAGCGACCACGATTTGCCCCTTTGGGCGGAATGGCCTTACTATGAAATACATATTTATAAATATCGGGGGATTTTACCCCTACCCATTCCAAGCTATACAATTGAAACTTTCCAGACTTAATATCATTATAAAAAGTTCCCCAATCATAACTTTTAATTTGCATATTTATTCCCACTTGCGCTAATTGTTGTTGGATCACTGCCGCTTTTCGTAAACTAAAGGGATTACTAGAGGTTTTATAGGTTAAATTTAATGGTTTTTCAACGCCATACCCCAGTTGTGCTAATAAATCTTTGGCATGATCTGGAGCATAAGGTGTTGGGGTGACTTGCAATCCTAACCAATGGTTAGGGGGAAAAAATCCTTGCGCTTTAGTCGCGGCATTACCCAACACATATTTAATCATCGCATCTCGATCAATGGCATAAGCGATTGCTTGTCGCACTCGCAGATCCCCCACCGCTTCATCTTGCAAATTAAAACCAATATAACTATAATTTGAACCTTGTACTTGCTGATGCATAATCCCCTTACGCTTTTTTAAAAATTCAATTTGCTCACTGGGTAAGTTATTTTGCAAAATATCAATTTCTTTATTAAGTAGTTTTAATACCCTAACCGTAGGATCTTTAATGGCAATAAACTCAAATTTCTGCTGATCTCTAAGACGCTCTAATAACAATAAGGAATCATAAGGCCATTGTAAAAAGCGAAAGTTACCACTGCCAATTGGTTTAATATTAAAAGCATGATTTTTTTGCAATAAATCTTTCGGCATAATCCCCAAAACCAGCAAAGAAGGAAATAAAGGATCGGCTCTACTAAGGATAAAATCTAAATGATTTTCATCTATCAATTTAATTTGTTGAATATGATTAAGCGCATTACGATGAGGGGAAATTTTTTTATCATACAACACACTATCATAAGTGGCTTTAACATCGGCCATCGTTAAATCTTTACCATGATGAAATTTAGCTGCTTTTTTTAGAGTAAAACGGTAATGTGTAGCAGAAATCATTTCCCAGCTGGCTAATGCGGGAACGGCTTGTGATTGTTGATCATAATCGACTAGAGATTGGTACAATAAGCGATTGATTCTAGAAGAAATTGCATCGGTTGCATAACGAGGATCAAAGCTAACAGGAACGTTATACAAACCATAACGGATCACTGAGTTTTGTTGTTTGCTATCAGACTGACAGGAAGAAAGAGTTAAAACAGAGGTGATAACACAAACAAAAAATAGCGTTTGAAAAAATACAGTTAAGGGGGAGTTATTCATTTATTTTTTCAATCACTTCTTGAAGGTTTCTATTTAACTCATCGGTTGTTTCAGCCCGAAACAGTTCCCCTCTTTAGCAAAGAGGGGTTAGGGGAGATTTGTTCTTTTAAATATAATCTCCCTCAATCCCCCTTTTCCTACCTAAATTAGACATTTTTAGGCGAGGAGGAAGCTTAAGTAGCAACGAATGAATAAGAATTAGTTTAGCTCATAACCCGCCAGATTCATTAATTGATCATGAATTTGTTGATGCGTTTTAGCTTGATAATTATTTTCT
>CAYMMQ010000013.1:13098-30127 GCA_964391585.1 uncultured Ectothiorhodospiraceae bacterium | reverse complement strand
CAAATCTCCCCTAACCCCTTTGCTAAAGAGGGGAACAGTTTCGAGCAATATTTACTTTAAGAACTAACCTATGAATATAGATATATAACATTAAGAGAAAAAAATATGCGAGTCATTTTATTAGGTGGGCCGGGTGCCGGCAAAGGTACACAAGCTGCAAATATTATAAAAAAATATTCAATTCCCCAAATTTCTACGGGTGATATGTTACGAGCAGCAGTAAAGGCGGGAACGCCTCTAGGGATTGAAGCTAAAAAAGTCATGGATGCTGGTGGTTTGGTATCTGATGATATTATTATTGGTTTAGTGAAAGAAAGAATTACTGCAGATGACTGTGTTAATGGTTTCTTGTTTGATGGTTTTCCACGCACGCTTGCACAAGCAGAATCATTAAAACAACAGGCAGTTAATATTGATTGTGTGGTTGAAATTGATGTAGATGATGAGGAAATTATCAAGCGCATGAGTGGTCGTCGAGTTCATGTAGACTCCGGTCGTACTTATCATCTGATTTACAATCCACCTAAAGTTGAAGGTAAAGATGATGTGACCGGTGAAGACTTGATCCAAAGAGATGATGATCAAGCTGAAACGGTTAAAAAACGCTTAGAAATTTATCATGATCAAACCAAACCCTTAATTTCTTATTATTCAACTTGGTCTGCTGAAGACACTAGTGCACCTGCTTATATTAGAGTTAAAGGTATCGGTTCTGTTGATGGGATCCGTGATAATATCTTCGCTGAACTAGATAAAAATATGTAAGTTTAACGCTTGGCTCAATAGAGAAATATGGATTTATTTTTCAATAATAAAATCTCCCCTACCTCCTCTTCGCCAACCTAAATTAGGTGCTCTTAGGCGAGAGGGGAACTGCTTAGATGATGCTATTGGGCTTTACAGTTAATTGCTGTTACCAAAGATGCCTTCTTCCCCCTTAGAAAAAGGAGGATTGAGGGGGATTTTGTCGCTAAAAGGAAACGGTTTTGAGCAATATTACCACTAAAATTAAGCTAAGCGGATGTATAAGTAAATGTTAGACAGCTTTCCCTACCTAGAAAAAATCAGCTTTCCTCCATTACAACGAGACAAGCTAAAGTCACTACAGATTAACCTAGGTTATCTATGTAATTTGCAATGCCAACATTGTCATGTGAACGCTGGGCCGTTACGTAAAGAAATCATGGATGAAAAAACCTGGTTACACATATTGGATTTTATTCAAGAGTATCAAATTAAACAGGTTGATCTAACTGGTGGGGCTCCAGAAATGCACCCGTTTTTTGCGCAAATTCTAAAACAACTCCATAGTTTGGGCTGTCATATTATTGTTCGCACTAACCTAGTTATCTTAAAACAATCACCTTATCAATCATTGATGTCTTTGATGAAGCAGTATGGAGTGGAATTAATGGCTTCAATGCCATGTTATTTAGAAGAAAATGTGGACAAACAACGAGGAGATGGAACTTTCAATGATAGCATTGAGGTGCTGCAACAGCTGAATCAATTAGGCTATGGTCAACTGGAAACAAACTTAATTTTAAACTTAGTTTATAATCCACAAGATGCGCACTTACCACCTGAGCAAGCTGAATTAGAACATGATTATAAGAACTATTTGTTGGAACATTATCAAATACGCTTTAACCAATTACTAACAATTACCAATATTCCGATTAAGCGTTTTGGCAGTATGTTATTGTCAAAGGGTAAATTTGATGATTATATGAATTTATTACAAGCATCTTATCAAGCTAAAAACCTTGAAGCCGTAATGTGTCTTAGCTTATTAAGTGTTGATTGGTTAGGTTATGTTTATGATTGTGACTTTAATCAAATGTTATCCTTACCTATTGAGAAAAATGAGCAAAAAATTCATATTTCAGATTATCATCCACAAATAGATCAACAACTTGCTATTAAGGTATCAGGTCACTGTTATGCATGTGTCGCAGGAAATGGTAGTAGTTGTGGAGGCTCATTAACTTAGCGCTTACTAAGTAACTTATGTCATTCTCAATTATTATTCCTACTATCAATGAAGCAAGTCAAATTCAAGCTGTATTAGAGCCATTGCAAAGCTTAAGACAGCAAGGGCATGAAATTATTTTAGTGGATGGAGGTAGCGAGGATGATACGGTTGTAAAGGCAAAAAACTTCGTCGATAAGATTGTTGTAGCAAAAAAAGGTCGAGCCCTGCAACAAAATTCGGGTGCCGAGCGAGCAATAGGTAATTATTTATTATTTTTGCATGCAGATACTTATTTGCCTGAAGATGCCTTAGCGTCAATTGCAAAAATAGAACAAGAACAAGTTGAGTGGGGACGTTTTGATGTCAAATTTGATGCTAAGCAAAAGATTTTTTCAGTGATCGCCTTTTTTATGAACTGGCGTTCTCGTTTAACATCAGTGGCAACCGGTGATCAAGCGATATTTGTTCGCGTAGATGTTTTTAAAAAAATTATGGGATTTCCTGGTATTGCGTTAATGGAAGATATTGCGATCAGTAAATGCTTACGGCAATATTCAGCAGCATATTGTATCAAAAGTAAAGTTACTAGCTCAGCAAGGCGCTGGAAAAAAAAGGGGATAGTAAAAACGATTTTATTGATGTGGTGGTTAAGATGGTGTTATTTTTTAGGTGTTTCTCCGGATAAAATTAAGGAAATGTATGATTAACTTTATTCATATCTACTATATAAGGAAAAATTCAAGTGTTTTAGCTTCCCCCTTTGATAAAGGGGGATTGAGAGGGATTTTATTTAGGTTGTAAACTATTTAGTTGATGACTCATATTAAAATAACAAATCTCCCCTAACCACTTTGCTAAAGAGCGGAGTGTTGACTATTTCCCTTTTGCTGACCATGTAAGATCTTTTAGGCCAGAAGAACAGTTTGAGCGACAACTTCTTAAGCGCCAAGTTATGAATATCTTTATCTATTGTTAGAAATAAAATGAAAAAAAATGAAAAACTGTTTTTAAATCAGTTTAAACAGCTCAATGAACTGCAGCAACAAAGTGTAATGGATTTTACCTTTTTTCTGTTGTCACAACAAAATAATCATGAACAAGGTAAAATACAAGTTCCACAATTAATCGATAAACAAGCTGATGAGTCGGTGATAGCTGCGCTGAAACGATTAACAGCGACTTATCCAATGATTAATAAAAATGGAGTTTTGGATAAAGCGACCTTATTGATGAGTCAACATTTGTTACAAGGTAAAGAAAAAATAAAGGTTATTGGAGAACTAGAATCTTTGTTCTCAGAGAAATATCAGCAGTATTGTGATGAATTTTATTTAGATAACACTTTAGAGAAAAAATAATTATGGTTAAATTTATTAATAATTGGTTTAGGCGTTACTTTTCTGATCCACAAATCGTATTTTTGGTGTTATTCTTATTAGCGGTATTAGCAATCATTATTGGCTTTAATGATATTTTAGCCCCTGTGTTTATTGCTATTGTATTAGCTTATTTGTTAGAAGGAGTAATTCATAAGATCTACCGCTTTATCCCTAGGCGACTTCCGGTTGTCATTGCTGTTTACATCACTTTTTTATCCGCTTTATTGATTACCACTTTTTTCATTACGCCACTTCTTTGGGAACAAATGACCCAACTAATTCAAGAAATGCCGAAAAATATTGAAAAAGGGCGGCAATTATTACTAACCTTACCAGAAAAATATTCTTTTATAACAGAAAGCAATGTAGGACAAATTATTACCTATATTCAAAGTGAACTTGCCTCTATGGGGAAACGCATTTTGGCATTTTCTCTAAGTTCATTGCAAGACTCCGTCACTATTATTATTTATTTGATTTTAGTTCCCTTGCTGATTTTCTTTTTTCTTAAAGATAAAACGCTTATTTTAACCTGGTTTAGTAACTTTTTACCGGAAAAGCGCCAGCTGTCTCATTCAGTTTGGATTGAGATGGATTTTCAAATTGGCAATTATGTGCGAGGAAAATTCTGGGAGATTATGATTGTTGGAGTTGCCAGTTATATTGCCTTTGCGATTTTGGGATTAAAATACTCTTTGTTAATGGCTTCTTTGGTTGGTTTGTCGGTTGTGGTTCCCTATATTGGAGCAACAGTGGTGACATTTCCCGTTGCTATTATTGGCTTTTTTCAATGGGGTTGGACATCAGATTTTGCCTGGTTAATGATTGTCTACTCTATTATTCAAGGAATAGATGGCAATGTGATAGTGCCATTATTGTTTTCAGAAGTGGTCAATATTCACCCAGTTGCCATTATTGTCGCGGTACTTTTTTTTGGTGGATTATGGGGGTTTTGGGGCGTATTTTTTGCCATTCCATTAGCCACCTTGGTCAATTCAGTGAGAAGAGCTTGGCCTGATTCCAAGGCAGAAATCGATGAAGCAATCGTTTCAGAGTAAGATTATTACTGAACTTTAAACAAAAAAGCCACTACACAAGAGAAGTGAGTGGCTCGTTATGAAGCATATCCCTCCTCTCTATTCCCATCGCCTAATATGGCATCATTATTGCTTTAAAAACCTTATTACAAGCTTAAAATAAGGCAGACAGATGAAGCGTTTATTATTATTGATGTTATTGATCTCTTCAATCAGCAATATCTATGCAGAACGAATTAAGGATATTACTTCGATTCAAGGCATTCGTAGTAACCAGTTGATTGGATATGGCCTCGTGGTAGGTTTGAATGGCTCGGGTGATTCAAGCTCAAATTTTACCGATGATAGTATGAAAAACATGTTGCAACAGCTGGGGATTGTATTGCCAGCTGGGGCAAAAATGCCATTAAAAAATGTTGCTGCGGTATCTATTAGTGCTGAATTACCCGCATTTGCAAAACCCGGTCAAAAAATTGACATTACTGCATCTTCAATTGCAAACTCGAAAAGTTTACGTGGTGGTACTTTATTAATGACGCCATTAAAGGGTATTGATGGCAAAATATATGCAATTGCTCAAGGAAATATTGTGGTGGGAGGGTTGGGTGTTACTGCTGCCGATGGTTCCAGTATTTCAATTAATATCCCAAGCGTGGGAAGAATTCCTAATGGAGCAACTGTTGAGCGAGAAGTTAAATCCTCTTTTGGAAATGGCAAATATATTGTTTTAAATCTTCATCGAGCTGATTTTACCACGGCTCATCGACTTGCAGATACTATCAACGATACCATGGGGTTAGGGACAGCATCAGCTGTGGATGGTGGTTCTGTCAGAGTAAGTGCTCCACATGATTTAGCGCAAAAAGTCGCATTTGTATCCATGTTGGAAAACTTGAAACTGAATCCCGCCTTAGCTCCTGCTCGGATTGTGGTGAATTCAAGAACGGGTACTGTGGTGATAAGTCAAAATGTACGATTAAAACCAGCAGTGGTTAATCATGGTAGCTTAACCGTCACCATATCAAATGATCCTTTAATTAGCCAGCCTAATGAACTTAGCAATGGTGATACCGTTGTTGAGCCAAAAAATAATATTAATATTGATGAAAAAAACAATGATGCTTTTGTTTTTAAATTAGGTACCACCTTAGATGAAGTGGTTCGGGCTATTAATAATGTAGGGGCTTCACCAGGTGATTTAATGGCGATTTTAGAAGCACTTAAAAGTGCGGGATCTCTTAGTGCTGACTTGATTGTGATTTAAACGCTAGCGAGTAAAAAATGATGAAAAGTGTACCGACTTTACTCAATAATAATGATGTGAATACATCTTATACGGATTTAAATGCTTTAACGAATTTAAAGTCCCAGGCGCGTGACGATAAAAATAAAGCATTGCCTGAGGTTGCAAAACAATTTGAATCGATTTTGATAGGAATGATGATCAAAACCATGCGTGAGTCTAGTATGGGGGACGATCTATTTGGTAGTTCTGCTGGGGATTCTTATCAAGGAATGCACGATCAACAATTGGCATTAGAACTTTCAAAGGGTAAAGGTTTTGGTTTGGCAGATTCTATTGTTGCTCAGCTACAAAAAGAGGATCGTACTCTTTCAGGTGATGAGCTTGCAACAACGATGGCAAAAGCTGATGGCGCTATTTTTAATATGCCTAATCGAAAAAACTTTTATATTCCCGTAAAAATGAAAATTGAAGAAGCGAGTAAAACTTTACCATTAATTAATTTGAAAAATGATGAAGTGACATCTGTGGATTTAACTCAAAATGAAGGTAAAACTGCAGAGCAAAATGACAACCCAGTTGACAATAAAACGATTAATAAAGCAGAAAATAAACAAGATACAAATTTGAATACTCCATTAGAAGCAAATCTTACGGAGTCAACAAAACAAGTAGAAAAAACATTGGATATTTCATCGCCAGAAAACTTTGTGAAAAATTTATTACCATTGGCTGAGAATGCAGCCAAACGAATAGGGGTTAATCCTGAAGTTCTGGTTGCTCAAGCTGCATTGGAAACGGGTTGGGGAAAATCAATAATAAAAACTTCAGTGAGCAATAGTTTTAACTTGTTCAATATTAAAGCGGATAGTCGCTGGGATGGCGATAAAATAGAAAAGATCTCTTTAGAATATGAAAAAGGTATGGCAGTGAATAAAAAAAGTGCCTTTAGAGCTTATGATAGTTTGCAACAAAGTTTTGATGACTATGCAAATTTTATTCAAAACAATCCTAGATATGATAAAGCTTTAAAAGCTGCAGCGGATCCGGAACAGTATTTGCATGAAGTTCATAAGGCAGGTTATGCAACTGATCCAAAATATGCTGAAAAAATTATTCGGGTCATGAATAGTTCAAATTTACAAGACGGTTTAAAAAATAGTGTAACAGTGAAATCAACATGAAAAATTATCATAGATTATTAGAACATTATTTAGGAGGTACGCATTATGGCTAGCGGACTTTTAGGTGTTGGTACTTCGGGTATATTATCTTCACAACAACAGATCCAAACAACGGGACATAATATTTCCAATGTTAATACCGCAGGATTTGCCAGACAACGTACTGAGACAACTACCAAGATTCCAAGTTTCTCAGGCTCTGGGTATATTGGAACTGGGGTACAAGTTAGTACTACAACACGCTTTTACGATCAGTTTTTAGAAGACCAAATAAAAGTGTCTAATAGTCAAGTGGGACGATTAGAAACCTTTAATAATTTGTCGGCACAACTTGATAATATTTTGGCAAACCCAGACGCAGGATTAACGCCTACTTTAGAAGCTTTTTTTAATTCTGTACAAGAAGCCAATAACTTTCCTGCTGGTGTTCCTCAGCGTTCCGTGATGCTCACCAGTGCAGAAACTCTGGTTAATCGTTTTGGTTTGATTCAGGATCGCTTTATTGACTTAAATACTCAAGTGAATACACAATTAGCAACTGTTGCCACTGAAATTTCATCAAGAGCACAATCAATTGCCGATTTGAATGCTAGTATTGCTGTACAAATAGGTGCAGGTCAGGGGAATTTGCCTAATGACGCGATGGATCAGCGCGAACAGTTAATTAAGGAAATTGCCCAGCGTATTGATGTTACTCTAGTGCAACAAACCAATGGTGCTACCAATGTTTTTATCGGTTCAGGCCAGGCTTTGGTACTGAATAATAGTGCTTTTACTTTAAGTGTTGCGGATAGTGAGTTTACCCCAAAAAATAAAGAGTTAGTATTAACGGGTACCGCAGGAAGTTATAATATGACTTCGCAGGCAACAGGTGGTGTATTACAGGGTTTAATGGATTTTAAATCTCAGGTTTTAGATCCAAGCTTTAGTTCTGTAGGTCGTATTGCCGCAAGTTTATCTAAAGAAATCAATGAGCAACATGTACTCGGCATGACCTTACGTCAGGATCCAAATGGTAACTATATTCAGGGAGCTAATTTTTTTAGTGACATAACGACCACCATTCCGACCTTTGCCTCAAATTTGAATTCGGGTAATGCAGCTGTTAATCTGCAAATCACTGATACTCGCTCCATTCCAACAAGTGATTATCAATTAGTGTTTGATGGGGCTAACTATAATTTGACTCGCTTATCCGACAATCTTGTTTTCAGCGCGGCAACAATTCCTGCATTAAATGCAGTACTTGCCAATACACCTACTGTCAATAGTGAAAATAGGCCTCAAGGTTTTAGTCTGAGTGTAGCATCAGGGGCATTTATTACCAATGATAAATACCTTATCCAGCCTACCCATGAGTTAGCACGTTCTATTCAGACACAAGTGAGCGATGTATTAGATATTGCACTGGCCAGTCCAATTGTCACCTCAAAAGCAACCGATACTTTCGGTGTAGGTACTAATACGGGTAGTGGCAATATTAGCTTTGTTCCTTTTCAACCCACCGGTGCGGCATTAACGAATATTCCCATTACATCAGCTGCAGCGGGCGCAGGAAATAATGTTGATATTGTTTTAACCTATAATGCTGCATTGTCGCAGTTTGATGTAACAACAACAGGTACTCCTGCGACCGCTGCAGTTCCTGCAGTGGTAGCGACTGCTATTCCTTATACTGCTGCGAATACCGGACAAACTTTTAGTTTAGCAGCACCTTATGCAGATATTAGCTTTACTTTAACAGGGGTGCCTGCCAATGGGGATTCGTTTAATATTTCGAATAATCAAGCCCCACAAGATGATAATCGTAATGGTTTAATCATGTCGAATATCCAAACGCAAAAAATTCTGCAAAATAGTTCTGCTACCCTTCAAGGAGCTTATGGTTTGATGGTTGCGGATGTTGGTACAAGAACACACTCTTCAGAAATTGACAGACTGGCACAAAAAAGCCTGAATGAGCAGGCGTTGGCAAATAGAAATGAGATGTCGGGAGTTAATTTGGATGAAGAGGCTTCTAATTTATTACAATTTCAACAAGCCTATCAATCTTCTGCTCGCGTGATCAGTATTGCCGATCAGATTTTTAAAGATTTGTTAGGTTTAATATAAGTTAGAATGTTAATTACAAAGGAGTAAGGTTATGGCTATTCGAAGTGCAACAAGCACCGCCTATGATATGGGAACATCAGCTATTTTGCGTCAAAACCTTGATCTTAATAAGTCTTTACTGCAGATAGCAACGGGTAAGCGTATTATTTCACCGGCTGATGATCCTGCTGGCGCGGCAAGAATACTGGATTTAAATCAACAACAACAACGGGTAAATAAGTTTCAGGATAATGTGCGAGCAGCAGAAACGAGTTTGGCTCTTGAAGAGAAAAACCTGCAAAATATGGTTGACTTGTTTCAACGTATTCGAGAGTTAGCGGTGCAAGCCAATAATGATACCTATGATGCCAACCAACGTCAAAGTATCAGCTTTGAGGTGCAACAATTAAGTGATAGTTTATTTGCACAAGCTAATTCGGTGAATGGACAAGGTGAGTATTTGTATGGCGGTTTTCGCAATGATCAGCAACCATTTACTAAAACAGTAGGTGGAGATGTTGTTTATAATGGCGATCAAGGGCAAAAGTTTTTACAAGTTGGCGAAGCAAGACAAGTTGCTGTTAATGATAATGGTTTTGACGTTTTTATGGATGCGCCAGGCATGGTGGGAAATGATGGTGTTACCAAGATAAGTCTTTTTAAAGTGGTTAGTGATCTCGAAGAAACCATGCGAACCAATAATGGCCCAGGAGCCGGTAGTCCAGAGACTTACCATGAATCTATGGCCAGGGGATTAGGTAATATAGATGCGGCTATTGGTAAAATATTGGATGTGCAAGCTTCTGTAGGTGCGAGACAAAATGCCACCCAAAACCAATTAAATGTTAATGCTGATTTTTTAGTTCAAGTGGATACCACAAAATCTTTAACACAGGATTTAGACTATGCAACTGCGGTCAGTACCATGGAGTTACAAAAAATAGGCTTATCAGCAGCACAACAATCTTTTACAAAGATACAAAGTATGAATTTGTTTAATTTCATGTAAGTAGTTGACTATTTGTGATTTTTCCTCAATAATTCTTTTTTTAGATTCTTGTATTAAAATATTACACTGTATTAAAACAAATGAGTGCTTTATTGTGAAAATCAACAGAATGTTGTTAGTAAAAACCCACCTATTATTTGCCGGACTAACTTTGTCGTTAATGACGATGTTTCTGGTTACAGGAGCTCTTTATACCTATGGTTATAAACCAAGTTCCACTACAGTTGAGCATAGACTAACTCTAGAGTATCCCTTAGAAAAAGATTATGACTTATTAAATAATTTACTGATAAGTGAACTAGCGAAGTTGAACGTTGAGCATCCGCTTGGTAAAGCAAAATTAAAGCGTGACAAGAAGCGTCGATCATTTATTATGGAGTGGGAAGATAACAATATGAGTGTTTCCTTACGTCATTCCAGTGTCAATAAGAAAAGAGCTGTATTTAAAATTAAACATTATAGCTGGTATAACCGCTTGATGAGTTTACATAAAGGTAAAGGGGAAGATATTTTTGATATTTTCACCATTGCATCCTCTGTGCTGATGTTATTAATCTTAATCAGCGGCGTGATTTTAGGCCTGCAAGTACCGGGTTTGCGAAAGTTTACTCTTTATTCATTAGGAGTAGGTGTGAGCTTGTTTGTTGGCATGGTTGCTTACGTTCAATTTGTTTTGTATTAATTCATTTGTAGCCTGAAATTGAGCGAAGCGTCATTCGGGAATCGAAGGCTTCATGCGTGAATTTAAGTTTTAGCAATGCAAAAATCACACCTTATAAATATCTTCAATATTTTTTTTAAAAAGAGTAATAATATTGTTGCGCTTGTTTTTCAGTGTTGGTGTCAATAACTCATTTTCAATGGTCCAAGGTTCTAAAGTTAAAATAACACGGCGTATTTTGGCATAACCTGGGAAATTATGTAGCAGCTTTTTCAGTTTGGCAAGCACCAAGCTGTGAATTTTTTTATTCTTCAGATTTTCTTTGTCAAATGGATCTAAAGCAGACTTTTTGCAGACACTCGCCCATAATAGTGGGTTGAATACCAAGATGGCACCTAAAAATGCCTCTCCTTCACCAATTAATAAAGCTTGATCAAAGCATTCATCCATAATAATGGTATTTTCAATATCTGCAGGTGGAATTTTTTCACCATTTGACATCACCAGAATATCTTTAATTCTGCCTGTAATAAAAATATGTCCTGTTTTTGCATCAATTTTGGCCTGATCTCCACTGTGTAACCAACCTTCTGAATCGATAATTGCCGATGTAGCAGAGTGGTTGTTCCAATACCCCAGCATAACTCCAGGGCTTTTAATGAATAACTCATCATTATCGCCTAATTTAAGTTCTACACAGTCAATAGCTTGGCCAATTGATCGTGGATTGTTGTTATTGAGACGATTAAATGAAACGACGGGGCTGGTTTCCGTCAAACCATATCCTTGAAGAATATTTAAACCCAGTGATAAAAATGTTTTTGAAACGTCAAAAGGAATCGCAGCCCCGCCACTCGCAGCTATTCTTAACTGACCACCAAACTTTTTTAGTACCTTGTCGGCAACTAAATGTTTTAATACGGGCCATAATAGGGCGGTTGAGGAAAATTTGCTGAGTGATTGATTTTGTTGTTGTGCTAAAAAAATTTTCCAGCCCACATTGACTGTTAATTGGAATAAAAAACGCTTATGTATAGGAGCTTTTTTTAATTGCTCATAAATTTTATTATAGATTTGTTCAAAAATTCTGGGTACTGCAACGATAATTGTCGGTTTGTGTAAAATTAATTCCTGTGCTAAATGTTGAACTGACTGTGAGTAATAAATACGTGTTGCTGACATAATGGGCAGATAATAGCCGGTGGTTCGCTCTAGAGTGTGGGAAAGCGGTAAAAATGATACAAGACTATCATCAGCTCTGATATCTAAAATAGTTGCCGTATTATAAGAAACACTTAAAATATTGTAATGACTCAGCATCACTCCTTTGGGTTTTCCCGTTGTGCCCGAAGTATATACAATGGTTGCCAGTTCATCTTTATCACCATTTCGTTTATCTAGGATAGTTGCTTTTTCAGGTAACCAGTCAGTGAGTGTGATCAGGCGGGGATCATCCAGTTCAAGATTGGCACGATGAATGTCTAAAATAATAATTCGCTGTAAAGATGCAATGGCGTTATTATTTTCAATAAATGCTTGCTTGAGTTTTGTCCACTGGCGTTGATCTTGAATAATTAATAATTTTACATTGGCATCATCTAAAATATAGGCAATATTATCTGGGCGATCATCCAAATATAAAGGAACTACCACTAAACCCAAACCAAGTGCCGCTTGGTCAAAATAAACCCATTCTTTACTATTTTTTAACAATATAGCAACACGATCGCCACTATGTAGCTTTTCCTTACGCATTGCCGCTTGCCATAAAGCAGCGGTAGTTGCCATTTCACCCCAAGTGCTTTGTTGCCAAGTCGCACAAGTTTGATCATATTGAATATAAGCAACTTGATCAGCAGATCGTTTAGTGCGCTCATAAAACAAACCATCTAGGGTGACAGCTTCATCAGGTGTAATAATATTTTGCATCAGAGTGTTTACTGGGTAAAGTTTGGTTATATTATGCTACCAAATAATCCTCTCACTGTCACATCTTTCAATCAAGCTAAATTCTCTAGTTTACTAAAAAAAATTATATTCATACTTTTTTATTTAAGTTGTGTTTCTTTAAAGGTAAAGCTTTTTATAGCTATAGTTTGTAAGCTTTTGATTTATTGGTTTTTCAGCTTGAATTTCTTGTTTAAGTTTGTCGCTAAGTTATTGTGATATAAAAGAAAGTTTGCTTTTTTGTTTTTTTTTCTTGACCTTAAGCCCAACAATTTTTAAACTTGTCAACCAAGTGGGGAAAAATGGGTAAAAGTGGATCAAAATGGATCAAGTTATTAATAGTAGCGATTAAAAGCTCAAAAAATCAAGCTTTATAGAAATCTTCATTAATCAAGGCTATTTTTGAATGTTAAATGGTGTTAACAAATTAACTTTGGATGACAAAGGACGAGTTGCTATTCCAAGTCGCTATCGTGATTATTTAATCAACGAATGTGATGGAAGGCTTGTTATCACCTTAAATAATGAACAACGTCTTATCATATATCCCATGAGTGCCTGGGAAGTTGCAGAAAAAAAACTCAGTGCCTTATCTGATTTTAAAAAAGCCGAAGCAAAAGTCAAACGTCTTTATCTAGGACATGCCCAAGATTGTAATATGGATAAAAACGGGCGGATTAATATCCCCCCGTATTTACGAGAAAAGACTAAACTGGGTAAACAAATTGTTTTGATGGGAGTAGGGAATAAATTTGAAATCTGGGAGGAAAATAATTGGATTGAAGAATGGGAAAGTGATGATTTAGGGATTGAAATTACAGAAAGTTTAGAGAATCTTTCTTTATAACGCCCATTAACTTTCAGCTGAATTTTTCACCTTAAGAAAAAGCTAAATAACTGTTGTAATTCAAACACACCGGAAAACTATGACACAGCAACAACATCAATCTGTACTGCTTAAAGAAGCCGTTGAGGCTTTAAAGATAAAACAAGATGGAATTTATGTTGATGCAACATTCGGTCGTGGTGGTCATAGTACTGAAATTTTAAAACAATTAAATGAACAGGGAAAACTGATCGTTTTAGATCGAGATCCGCAAGCGATTGAATATGCACAGAAAAAGTATAGCAACGATAATCGAGTTATTATCATTCATCGTGCTTTTTCGCAGTTAGAGAATGTGATTAGTGATTTACAGTTGAATAAAAAGATTGATGGTGTATTACTCGATCTAGGCGTTTCATCACCTCAATTGGATGACGCAAGCCGAGGTTTTAGTTTTATGCAATCAGGGGTTCTGGATATGCGAATGAATCCTGAAGCGGGGATCTCTGCTCAGCAATGGGTTAATCAATCTACAGCTGTAGAAATGGCAGAAGCTTTTAAAAATTATGGTGAAGAGCGTTATGCAAAAAGAATCGCTAATGCAATTACAATCGCAAGAGAAGAGCAAACCATTACTGATACCTTGCAATTAGCTGAAATTATTAAACAGGCTCACCCTAGATGGGAAAAGCACAAGCATCCGGCAACTCGATGTTTTCAGGCGATACGAATTGCGGTTAATCAAGAATTACAAGAATTAGCAACGGTGTTAACTCAGTTGCTTAATATCGTCGCCACAGATGGGCGGATTGCTATTATCAGTTTTCACTCTTTAGAAGATCGGATGGTGAAACAGTTTTTTAAAAAAATGAGCAGTCAAGAAGAACTTCCTTATGACATACCGATTATGTTTAGTGAAGAAAAGCTAGCAATGCGTTTGATAAAAAAAGCCATTAAACCCAGTAATGAAGAAATTAAACTTAACCCGCGCTCAAGAAGTGCTGTTTTGCGTGTGGCAGAAGTGCTGTGACAGGCATTAGGTTAGGAGTGCTATTTGTTTTGCTAAGTACTATTTTTGCAACTGCAATTAGTATTGTTCATGTTACGCATCAACAAAGAATTTTATTTATTGAGTTGCAACAACTAGAAAATGAAAAAAGTAAAAGTGATATTGAGTGGGATAAATTGTTGTTAGAGGAAAATACGTTTTCTTCAACTGCTAGTAGTAAAAAAATAGCCTTATTAAAAATGAGAATTCCTGATAACCAAGAAATTATTTTTATAAAAGCAAACCCTAAAAACATTAATTAAGTTAGAAATAGGTTGTTATTGTGAATAAGCGAATCATTAAACCTGTTTATGATCCATCAGTACATAAGGCAAGAATTATTTTTATTGCCATTATGTTGTTGCTTATCGCCTTAACATTAGTATGGCGGGTGGTGGATATTCGCATCTCTAATCAAGATTTTTTACAAGGAAAGAGTAATGCTAGAGTGCTTAGAGATATTGAAATACCAGCACATCGAGGCATGATAACAGATCGAAATGGCGAGCCCCTAGCAATTAGTACTCCTGTGGTTTCTGTCTGGGTTAATCCGAGTGAGTTTTTGAGTAATGATGTCAAAGAAATTAATAAGTTAGCAGATTTATTAAAGCGCAATCGTGCAGCTTTAGTGAGAAAAATTAAGGCAAAAAAAAACCGTACCTTTGTTTATCTTAAGCGTAGAATTCCACCACAGCATGGTGAAAAAATTAAAAAGCTAAATTTGGCGGGGGTATTTTTTCAAGAAGAATATCGTCGTTTTTATCCTGCAGCTGAAACTGCTGGACACGTGATTGGTTTTACTAATATTGATGATAAGGGTATTGAAGGAATAGAGTTAATTTATGATGATGTGTTAACTGGAAAACCAGGCCAGAAATCAGTTGTTATTAATCGTTTGGGGCAGATTGTATCTATTGATGATGCACAGATTAATCCTAAACCAGGTCAAAATTTACAATTATCCTTAGATAGACGAATTCAATATTTGGCGTATGCAGAGTTAAAAAATACCATTGCTAAACATCAAGCTAAAGGTGGTTCGGTAGTGGTATTAGATATTAATAGTGGTGAAGTTTTGGCGATGGTTAATCAGCCAGGGTATAACCCTAATAAACAGTCAGATAGAAAAGCTGCTCATTATAAAAACAGAGCGGTGACCGATCAGTTTGAACCGGGATCAACCATCAAGCCATTTACCATTATGGCTGCTTTAGAAAGTAAGCGTTATAGCCCCTATACTTTGGTTGAAACTGGAAATGGCAGTTTTACCATTGGTGGGAAAACGGTATTTGATACACGAGCTCATAATACACTGAATGTGACCACAGTCTTACAAAAATCCAGTAATGTGGGGACCGCAAAAATTGCATTAAATCTCCCGGAAGAGATGTTGTGGGATACTTTCGCCAGCTTTGGTTTTGGAATAGATACAGGTAGCCTTTTTTATGGTGAAACATCGGGCCGATTGCTAAAACCTCAATCTATTAGTAAGGTTGAGTTAGCAACAATTTCTTATGGTTATGGTTTAAGTGTTTCTGCCATCCAATTAGCACAAGCTTATGCGACGATGGCAAGATATGGGAAAAAAATTCCTGTCAGTTTTTTAAAACTTGATAAAAGTCCTAGAGTGTTAGGAACGGCCAGTATTAAAGAAGAAAACATTAAAAAAGTTATTCATATGATGGAAGGTGTGGTTAAAAAAGGTGGTACTGCACCACAAGCTGATATACCCGGTTATCGTGTTGCAGGCAAAACAGGAACGGCAAAAAAATCATCTCGTAAAGGGGGGTATACTGAGAAAAAATATACCGCATCATTTGTGGGTTTTGCCCCTGTTTCAAAACCTGAAGTTGTAGTTGTTGCCGTTATCGATGAGCCTTCACGAAATGGATATTATGGAGGTGTAGTAGCAGGGCCTCTGTTTAAATCAGTGATGTCTGATGCTTTGCGTTTAAGCAATATTTCACCAGATGCATTGAAGAAAAACACTCGTGTAAAAAGTGTAAAAGATCAAATTATTAAAAAACTAAACAAACAAAGTTTAGCCTCACAAAAAGTTGAAAGCTAAATATTATGGCTAAAATGATGCAAACATTAAGTGTAAAACCAGCAAGTATTATAGATATATTGCCAGAATACATTCAGCAACAGATGAAAGGTATCAAGCTTAATAGTAAAGAAGTTGTTGCCGGGGATATCTTTGTAGCCTGTGCAGGAACAAAATTTCATGGTGTGGCTTATGCGGGTGAAGCGATAAAAAATGGTGCGATTGCTATTGTTTGGGAGCCTAGTGTTGAAGTTAATGAAATGCCGGCTTTTTGTGTGCATCGAGTGCAGCAAGAGGGTTATGAGCAACAATTAGAAATTCCATTAATTAAAGTCGATAAGCTGAAGGAAAAACTATCGGCTCTTGCTGCAAAATTTTATCAGCAACCATCAAAAGCATTAAAAGTGGTTGGCATTACCGGGACGAATGGCAAGACTTCGGTAAGCTATTTTATTGCTCAGTGTTTACAGTACGAGCTTGAAAATGCAGAAAATTACAATAAATGTGCGCTGATAGGAACTTTAGGAAATGGTTTGTTGGGCAATATTAAAGCAGGTACTCATACTACACCAGATGCGATAA
>CAYMMQ010000013.1:0-12998 GCA_964391585.1 uncultured Ectothiorhodospiraceae bacterium | reverse complement strand
AATGGTTTGTTGGGCAATATTAAAGCAGGTACTCATACTACACCAGATGCGATAACCGTACAGAACTTGCTAGCAGAAATGAAACAACAACAGGCAAGTCATGTGCTGATGGAAGTTTCTTCTCATGCCTTAAGTCAATATCGAGTCCATGATGTTTGTTTTGATGTGGCCGTTTTTACAAATTTAACTCAAGACCATTTGGACTATCATGGTGATATGCAACATTATGCCCAGGAAAAACAAAAATTATTTGCTTTTCCAAGTTTGTCGGCACAAGTGATAAATGCTGATGATAATGAAGGTCGACATTTATTAACGGTGGCTGAAGAATATAAGCAGCAACAAATAATTAGTTATTCTTGTGCAAAGCAGCGCCCTGATATTTCTGAAAATGTTAGTTTAATTTATGCTAGTAATATTCAGTTTACAGAGCTGGGAATTGCTTTTGATTTATCGTTGCATTTGGCAAAAAATAGAGTGAATGCAACAGAAAGAGAACAACAAGTAAAAGGAGTTTTAGTGCCTTTAATGGGTTTGTTTAATTTAAGCAATGTTTTAGCAAGTGTTGGCGTATTAGTGGCTTTTAATTATTCTTTAGCTGAAATTGTTTTAAGATTGAAGGCGATTAAGCCAATAGCCGGCAGAATGCAAAAAGTGCCTGCTGGAAAAAATGATAAAGCAACAATTATTATAGATTATGCACATACTCCTGATGCCTTAGAAAAAAGTTTACAAGCATTAGTTGCACATTGTACGGGCAAATTATGGTGTGTATTTGGCTGTGGTGGTAACCGAGATAAAGGTAAGCGGAAGCTTATGGCTCAAGTAGCGTCTAAATATGCAGATGAGGTGGTGATTACCAGTGATAATCCGCGAGATGAAAACCCTATGGATATTATTGCGGATATTAAAACTGGAATGAGTGGTCATTATAGTGTGCAAGAAAATCGAGAAAAAGCTATTTATTATGCAGTGGGAAAAGCAGCTAAAAACGATGTGGTTTTAGTGGCAGGAAAAGGCCACGAAGATTATCAAGAGATTAAACAGCTTAGATATCCTTTTAGCGATCTATGCATTAGTAAACAGGCACTGGCTTCATAATGATGAAAGCGATGAATTTACCCCTTGCAGAGATTTATACTTGCCTTGGCCTATCAACTGATAAGTCAAGAGAGGATAAATTAATTGCAGATGTAAAAATTGATAGTCGTAAAATTAAAAAAAATGATCTGTATGTTGCGATCAAAGGTGTCAATCATGATGGGCATAACTTTTGTGCTGCAGCTGTTGCAAGTGGTGCAACTGTTTTAGTGGTTGAAAAAGAAATAACAGATTTGCCAGGTGTTGTTCAAATTAGAGTAGAAAACGGTTGTGAGGCCTTAGGAAAAATCTCCCAAATATGGCGTAATAAATTTGAAATGCCCTTAGTAGCGATTACCGGCAGTTGTGGTAAAACCACGGTTAAGGAAATGACGGCTGCAGTTTTGCGGGAACATTACCTTGGTGAAAATCGCAGTGAGTATCAAACTGATGGTGAAATCGAGTCAGTGTTAGCGACCAAAGGTAATTTGAATAATGAATATGGTGTACCGTTAACCTTATTGTCTTTGCGGGACAATTACCAAGCAGCAGTAGTTGAGTTAGGGGCAAATCACTTTAATGAAATTGCCTACCTTTGCGGTTTGGCAAATCCAGATATTGCTTTAATCACTAATGCAGGAAATGCGCATTTACAAGGTTTTGGCTCAATAGACGGGGTAGCAAAAGCTAAAGGTGAAATGTATACGTCTTTAAATGAAGATGCGATTGCTTTAATTAATAAGGATGATAGTTATTATGAATATTGGTTTGATCTTATTAAAAATAGCTTCCCTGCTAAAAGAATAATCAGCTGGGGATTTGATCCAAGTGCCGATATTCGTGCCACAAAACAAGCAAATACGTATCTGATAATAACACCACAAGGTGAGTTTGAATTAAGCTTAGCCGTTGCTGGCGAGCATAATATTCAAAATGCATTAGCGGCAACTGCTGTTGCCTGCGCAATGGGAATACCAATTTTAACGGTACAAAAAAGCTTAAAGCAATTTAATAATATCAGTGGGCGCTTGCAAATTTTGAATAATACAGCTGCCGACATGGTAGTGATTGATGATTGTTACAATGCTAATCCAGAGTCTGTTAAGGCGGCGATAGATGTTTTGATGTCTTATGATAATAGCTATTATAAAGTTTTTCTGATGGGAGATATGCGAGAGCTTGGAGAAAAGGAAACTTTATTACATAGACAAATTGGTGAATATGCATGCGTAAAAAAAGTAGATGATTTACTCTGTATGGGTGAATTAAGTCAATACAGTCTGAATGCATTTAACCAAGGTAAAGCTAAGGGAGCCGGGCGGCAAATAAAAAGTTTTGCAACACATCAGCAAATGATAGAAGCAATACAAAGCTTAAAAAGCAATAAAAAAGTGGTATTAGTCAAAGGTTCTCGTGGGATGAAAATGGAAAAAATTGTTGATGCATTAATGCTACTTAATGAGAAGGAAACCCCCTTATGTTGTTAGCACTCGCAGAATACTTAACGCCTGTATATAGTGGTTTTAATGTATTTTCGTATATTACTCTGCGAACTATTTTAGGTACTTTAACCGCTTTAATGATTGCATTGTTGATTGGGCCAGCAATGATTAAGTTATTAGTGGTAAAACAAATTGGGCAAACCATCCGTAATGATGGCCCTGAAAGTCACTTTAGCAAAGCTGGAACTCCTACTATGGGAGGCGCATTAATTTTGGTTGCTATTACTATAAGTACTTTATTGTGGGCGGATTTAAGCAATCGTTATATTGTATTGACCTTATTAGTGTTATTAGGTTTTGGCATTATTGGCTGGGTTGATGATTATAAAAAAATCAAATACGGCAATAGCAAAGGTTTGTGTGCAAGGGATAAGTATTTTTGGCAAAGTGTGATTGGTTTTTCAGCTGCGATATATTTATATATCAATGCGCAAACTTCGGCAGAAACTCAATTATTAATTCCATTTATGAAGTCAATGTTTATTGATTTAGGACCATTTTATGTTTTATTTACGTACTTAGTGATAGTCGGTAGTTCAAATGCGGTAAATTTAACCGATGGTCTAGATGGTTTGGCAATTATGCCAACGGTGATGGTTGCAGGGGCTTTAGGGATTTTTGCCTATTTGACCGGTAATGTGAATTTTGCAGCTTATTTGCAAATTCCTTATATTAAAGGAGTGGGTGAGTTAGGCATTATTTGTGGAGCATTTGTTGGTTCAGGTTTGGGTTTTTTATGGTTTAACACTTACCCTGCTCAAGTTTTTATGGGGGATGTAGGTGCCTTAGCCTTGGGTGCCGGTTTGGGTATTATTGCGGTATTGGTCAGACAAGAAATTATATTATTTATTATGGGTGGTGTGTTTGTAATGGAAACTGTTTCCGTTATTTTACAGGTTGCATCATATAAATTAACGGGTAAACGGCTTTTTAGAATGGCACCGATTCATCACCACTTTGAATTAAAAGGTTGGCCAGAACCGAGAGTGATTGTGCGCTTTTGGATTATTACCGTTATTTTGGTACTAATTGGTTTGGCTTCGTTGAAAATTCGTTAGAGATAAGAAATAGGGAACTTATGGAAAAATATAGCACAAATTTAACTTCTTCAAACATAGAAAAATGTGTTTTTGATGAAGGAAAAAAAACTTTGATCCTAGGTTTAGGGCAAAGCGGCTTTTCCTGTGTGCAGTATTTAGCCAATAAAAAAGTGGATATCAGTGTTTCTGACTCGCGAGTTAGTCCGCCTTACTTATCAAAGTTACTACAACATTATGCTCAAATACCATTTTGCCACTCAGAAATAACAGAGCAATTATTAAATGAATATCAGCAAATTATCGTCAGCCCAGGGATATCAATAAGACAAGCAGTATTTGAACAAGCTAAAACAAAGGGCATTGTAATTATGGGAGATATTGATATTTTCCTCGCTGAAAACCAGAAAACTGCTCAAAAACCAGTTATTGCAGTAACCGGTTCAAATGGTAAAAGCACCGTAGTTACATTGCTAGAGCATATTGCAAATAGTTGCGGTTTAAATGCGATAGCCGGTGGTAATTTAGGTGTCCCTGCGTTAGATATGTTGGCACAAAATGCAGATTTGTATATTTTGGAATTATCTAGCTTTCAGTTAGAAACCTTAAACTGTAATACTACAAAGACTTTTATCAGTGCATCGGCATTAAATGTTAGCCCCGATCATTTGGATCGGTATCTGGATATAGATGATTATCGTCAGGTTAAAGAGAAAATATATGACTTAAGCGATTTTATTGTTGTTAATAAGGCTGAAAAAACCAGCCACTCTTTGGGTGGTAAAAAAATACGTGCTTTTGGATTAGGCAAGCCCAATAGCAATGAATATGGCTTAGTAAAAATAGATAATAGCTTGATGTTATTTGGGTATAATAAAAATGAACAAACCCTTAACTGGGGAAAAGCGAATGATTTAAAAATTAATGGTTTGCATAATTACTTAAATGTTTTAGCAGCACTAGCGTTGATTGAGCCATTAAATTTGACAAAAGAAAAGGTTCAGCAAGCATTATTAACGTTTACTGGCCTGCCACATCGCTGTGAATGGGTGGACTGTGTTGCAAACAAAACTTTTTATAACGATTCTAAAGGAACCAATATTGGTGCCACGATTGCGGCAATAGAAGGCTTTGAACAACCGCTTGTGTTGATTGCAGGTGGTGTGGGGAAAAAGGCAGATTTTAATGTATTAGCAGAAGTGATTTGTCATAAAGTGTATAGCCTCATCTTATTTGGACAAGATGCAAAAATTATTAAAGATGCCGTAGTGAGTGTTGTTGATAAAAATGGGACAGAAAATTCAAACTTGCTGATTGAGTCAATTGTTGTTGTCGAAAACTTATCACAAGCGGTTTTAGAGGCGTATAAAAGGGCTAAACAAGCATCTGTTATTTTGTTTTCCCCAGCCTGTGCTAGTTTTGATCAGTATGAAAATTATAAACAAAGAGGGGAAGATTTTATTCAACAAGTTGCTTTATTGCAGGCCAGGCAGGCAGGTAATGATGATGTTTTTTTAACTAAAAAGTCAACTAATTATTGATATGGCTAAAAAACGGAAAGTTATCCGCCAACAAACAACTAGCTTTATTAGCACTCTAGATCCAATGCTGGCGCTATTGTTTGCCGTTTTATTAATCTTAGGATTAGTTATGGTGGCATCTTCATCAATTGCAATAGCTGAAAGAATGCATGGACAAAGTTTTTATTACTTAAATCGTCAACTCATCGCGTTGATGCTGGGAACGACACTGGGTTTTATCTGTTTATTGACTCCGATTCGGTATTGGCATCAAAACAGTAAATTACTATTGGCTATTGCAATTGGGTTATTAATACTAGTATTAATACCCGGCATTGGTAAAGTGGTTAATGGAAGTTATCGTTGGATCCCTGTGGGCGTATTTAATTTACAAGTTTCAGAAGTGATGAAATTCTGTTTTATTATTTATTTAGCGAGTTACCTGGTTAGAAAAAAAATTGAAGTGCAAAATTCCATTGAAGGTTTTGTCATTCCTGTTTTGGTATTGGGTTTAGCAGCTTTGTTATTGTTATTAGAGCCCGATTTGGGGGCAGCTGTGGTACTTTCCAGTGTGGCTTTAGGTTTATTATTGATTGCAGGTGTGCCTTTAACTCGGTTTTTTCTGGTAGCAATAGTATTGGCGGGGTTAGGGCTAAGTTTGATTATTTTAGAGCCTTATCGTTTTGAGCGTTTAAAATCATTTACCGATCCTTGGTTAGATCCCTATGATAAAGGTTTCCAATTAGCCCAGTCTTTGATGGCTTTTGGTAGAGCAGATTGGTTTGGTGTTGGTTTAGGTAATAGTTTGCAAAAGCAATTTTATTTGCCTGAGGCGCATACGGATTTTATTTTTGCCATTATTGGTGAAGAATTAGGCATAGTTGGAGCGGTAATTATTATCAGTTTGTTTTTATTATTAATTTATAAAATTTTTAGCATGGCTTTTATGGCAATTAAAGAAGATAAATTATTTGAAGCCTATCTATTATTTGGCTTTTCAATCTGGATTGGGGTACAGGCATTTATCAATATTGGGGTCAATATGGGCGTATTACCAACCAAAGGTTTAACCTTACCATTTATTAGCTATGGTGGCAGTAGCATGATTATTATGTCGCTGGTAATCGCTTTGACTTTAAGAATAGATTATGAAAGTAAAACTAAAAAACCATTTGATATTGTTTCTTATTTGATGGGAGGAAAAAAAACTAATGTCAAATGAATTAATGGAAAAAGTTGTCTTAATGGTTGCTGGAGGTACTGGGGGGCATATTTTCCCCGGACTTGCAATTGCAAATGAGCTGCGAGAACTGAATATTAAGGTAATTTGGCTAGGAACTAAAAAGGGGATGGAGCATAAAATTGTTCCAGAACATCAATTTGAGATGGAACACCTTGAAATGAGTGGCATACGAGGCAAAGGGTTAACAGCAATTTTATTAATGCCTTTTAAATTAAGCCAAGCAATGTTGCAAGCTTATAAGGTAATTAAAAAAACAAACCCCGATTTAGTGGTAGCTATGGGAGGGTTTGTTTCGGCTCCAGCAGGTTTAATGGCTAGATTGATGGGAAAATCTTTAATTATTCATGAACAAAATGCCATTGCAGGGTTATCTAATCGACTTTTAAATTTGGTTGCGAACAAAACATTATGTGCTTTTCCTCAAGCGATAGTAAATTTTTATCGTAAAAATAGTGTTGGCATAATGGGAAATCCCCTTCGTAAAGAAATTATAGATGTGGCTAAGGCATCGGTTATTTCAAAGGATAAAACTCATACTAATGTGTTAATTTTAGGCGGAAGCTTAGGGGCAAAAAAATTAAATGAACTTCTGCCGGTTGCTATTAGTCAGTTTCTTAAGCAGCAACCCCAACTAGAGAAACAACAGGATACAGCAATAACATATTCCGTTCATCACCAATGTGGGGCGGGAAAATCTGCAGAATTAAATGCGAGCGTGGCGACATTAGAGTTAAACAAAATACAAACAGATGGGCAAAGCATCTCATATAAAGTTGATGAATTTATAGATGATATGGCAAAAGCTTACCTTTGGGCTGATGTGGTGATTTGTCGTGCAGGTGCTTTGACGATTAGCGAATTATGTGCAGTGGGTTTGCCAGCAATATTAATTCCTTACCCTTATGCAGTTGATGATCATCAAACCGCTAATGCCCATTATATGGTTGAAAATGATGCAGCTTTTTGTGTCGATGAGAAAGAATTAACAATTGAAAAAATGATGCACTTATTAACTTTGCTCAACCCTCAGAAAATAGTACAAATGAGTAATAAAGCAAAAAAAATTGGTCGGCCAGAAGCAACAAATCTAGTCGTAAAAGATTGCTTAGCGACATTAACTAACTTTGATCAGCTTGATAAACGAGATTAAGTATGAAAAAACAAGATAAAAATATGGCGGCCATAAGCATCAACACCACACAAAGTTATAAAAAAATAACAATGGGTAAAATTAAACATATTCACTTTGTTGGCATTGGTGGTGCTGGAATGAGTGGTATTGCAGAGTTATTACACAATATTGGATATTTGGTAACAGGTTCAGATATGCAAAGCAGTAAGGTAACTGATTATTTAACGGCCTTAAATATCTCAGTTTTTTTAAGTCATGATAAGAAAAATTGTAATGATGCAGATGTGGTTGTTCGCTCAACCGCGATAGCAGCAAGTAATGTCGAGATAATAGCAGCTAAAAAAAAACGGATCCCCGTAATTGACAGAGCAGAAATGTTAGCCGAACTAATGCGTTTCCGTTATGGGATTGCAGTGGCGGGAACTCATGGTAAAACGACTACAACGAGTTTAGTGGCTAGTGTTTTAGCCCAAGCAAATTTAGATCCTACCTTTATTATTGGTGGTAAGTTAAATAGTGCAGGCACTAATGCAAAATTAGGCTCGGGTCCTTATTTGGTTGCAGAAGCAGATGAAAGTGATGCTTCATTTTTGCATTTACAACCTATGATTGCTGCTGTGACCAATCTTGAAGAAGACCACATGGATACTTATGAGGGGGACTTTAATAAGTTAAGAGATACTTTTCTCGACTTTATTCATCAATTGCCTTTTTATGGTTTGGCGATTATCTGTGCGGATGATGAAAATTTATCACAATTACAAGGCAGCATTAGCCGGCGTATTATTCGTTATGCGATACAGCAAGAAAATGTTGATTTTCGAGCATATGATATAGAGCAGAGCGAAAATAAAACCAGCTTTAAAGTGGCATATTTTGATGAGGCTTCGCAAGAAAAGCGAAGTATGAATGTGCTGTTAAATATGCCGGGAAAACATAATGTATTAAATGCTCTAGTCGCCATTGCTGTTGCAAAAGAGTTAGATATTGATGATAAAAGTATTCAAGTGGCGTTAAAAGAATTTCAAGGTATTGGTCGACGTTTTCAAATTTATGGTGAAAAACCGTTAGCACAAAATGCTGGCTCAGTATTAGTCATTGATGATTATGCGCATCATCCCAGTGAATTAAAAGCGACTATTACAGCGGTAAAAGCAGGTTGGAAAAACAGGCGATTAGTTGTTTTGTTTCAACCACATCGCTTTTCTCGAACAAGAGATTTATATGAAGACTTTATTCATGTTTTAAGTTCGGTTGATCATTTGCTGTTATTAAATGTTTATCCAGCAGGTGAAAAAGCAATAGCAGGAGCAGATTCACGTTGTATGACGCGCTCTATTAGAAGCTTTGGCAAAATTGAACCAATATTGATTCAGAAAAAAGAACAATTAAGCACTATTTTAGCCCAACAATTAAAAGACGGTGATATTTTGCTGAGTATGGGGGCAGGCGACATTGGGAATATGATTGCTAGTATTGTTTTAGAAAACTAAAAATGGGACAGTTAATTCATGGGTTTAATTTCTCCCATATTAGAGGTGAAGTTCGTGCTAATGAAGCGATGAGCCAACATACCACTTGGAGAGTGGGTGGCTTAGCAGATATTTATTTTAAACCAGCTGATAAAGAGGACTTAGTTGTTTTTTTAAAAATTATTAACAATAAGTTGAAAATTTTTTGGCTGGGGTTAGGAAGTAATGTTTTATTTGCCGATAGTGGTTATCGAGGCGTTGTTATCAATGCGGTTGGGCAACTGAATCAAATCGAATACCTGCAAGATAAGTTACTAGAAAGTAAGTTTCAACAGGTAAAAGTAGCTGTTGGCGTTAGTTGTAATAAGTTTGCCCGCGAAATGGCAAAACGAGGTTTATTAGGAGCAGAATTTTTTGCAGGTATTCCTGGTAGCATAGGCGGTGCATTGGCGATGAATGCTGGTGCCTTTTGTGGAAGTTGTTGGGATCTGGTGAAGCAAGTTGAAACCATTGATGATAGAGGAAATATAAGAGTTCGTGATAAAAGTGAATTTAATATCTCTTATAGAAAAGTGCTGGGTTTGAAAAACGAAGTAAATAAGCAACAAGAATGGTTTTTAAATGCGACCTTTAATTATCCGCAAGATATGAATAAGGTTTTAGAGCTAAAACAGCATATTAAGCAATTGATGAGTAAAAGAAATGAAACACAACCAATTAATACCGCTAATGCAGGGTCTGTTTTTAAAAACCCTCCAGGAGATTATGCAGCAAGATTAATTGAAAGTTGTGGATTGAAAAATAAAACCATAGGTGGGGCGGTGGTGTCAGAGAAACATGCGAATTTTATTATTAATCGGGGCAATGCAACAGCTGCAGATATTATCGATTTGATAAAGTTAGTAAAAAAAACCGTGTATGAAAAAACATCTTGTGTTTTGGAATGTGAAGTAAAACTAATAAAGAGTTAAGACTAATGTTACTTATGTTTAAAACTATCATGTTGGCTTTATTAATCACCGTATCGGCTTGGTTTTTTATCCAGTGGCTGGAAAAAAATGATGACTTTCAGATTAAAAATATCGTTTTGACCCAGGCTTTAGCGAATCAAAATGAACAAGAATTATTAATGGTGAGTCAACAAGCAATAAATGGTAATTTTTTTAGCTTAGATATTGATGCGTTGCGACTTGCCATTGAAAAGCTTGCTTGGATTGAAAAAGTCTCAGTGAGAAAAGTATGGTCAGATAGTATTCATTTAAATATTGTGGAAAAAAAACCTATGGCAAGATGGATTAACTTATCAAGTACCTCATCAAGTACTTCATCAAGTTCTACATCACGCTATGGACAACAGCAACAATTTATAGAAAATAAGCTATGGGATCAGAAAAGCTTAGTAAGTCAGCAAGGGGTGATTTTTGAACCTAAGTTAAATAGACAACAATTGAAAACATTAGATCGTTTTCCAATTTTTTCAGGGCCTAGGCAGTTAGTCACATCGATTGAAAAAAAGTGCTCTTTAATGAAAGATTTAACTCAAAAAGTTAACTTGAAAATGCTGTATTGCTTATTAGATAAAAGACGCTCTTGGTCGGTTGGTTTGACTGCAGGTAATAAGCAAAGGGAAGGCGAACAAGTTGTCTTCCATTTGATGTTAGGAAATAGTAAGGTAAACGAGCTAGAGCCGGTGAATATTCATCATAAGGTTTTGAATAAAATAAAGTTATTTATCGCTTTGTATCAAGATAACTTACATCATTATGCAAAGAATATTGATAAAGTAGATATGCGTTACCCCAATGGTTTCAGTGTGAAATGGAAATCGTAGTTAAAATTGACAAACTAGGTAAATAATAATGACAAAACGTATTGATAAGAATTTAATTGTTGGACTTGATATAGGCACGACCAAAGTAGTGACTATTGTTGCCGAGATTAATGCCGCAGGAGAAATTGAAGTCATTGGTATGGGGGAGCATGTTTCCAGAGGAATGAAAAAGGGAGTCGTGGTAAATATTGAATCTACCGTGCAGTCGATACGTCGATCAATTGAAGAAGCAGAGTTAATGGCTGGCTGTCAAATACATTCGGTCAATGTGGGAATTGCAGGAAGCCACATTTCCAGCATGAACTCACATGGTATGGTGGCCATTAAAGATAAGGAAGTGACTGATGAAGATGTTGAGCGAGTCATTGATGCAGCAAAAGCCATTGCCATTCCAGCAGATAGAAAAATTTTACACATTTTGCCACAACAGTTTTTAATTGATGAGCAAGAAGGCATTCGTCAACCTGTTGGTATGTCTGGCGTGCGTTTAGAAGCAAGGGTACATATCGTGACAGGTGCAATTAGTGCAGCACAAAATATTATTAAATGTATTGAGCGCTGTGGTTTAGAAGTAGAAGATATTACTCTAGAGCAACTAGCATCTTCTTTAGCGGTATTAACGGATGATGAAAAAGAATTAGGTGTTTGCTTGGTTGATATTGGTGGTGGAACTACTGATATTGCCGTGTTAATTGAAGGAGCTATTCATCACACCAAGGTATTTCCCGTTGCAGGAGATCAGGTGACTAATGATATTGCGGTTGCTTTAAGAACACCTACAAAGGAAGCAGAAGCTATTAAACGTAAATATGCCTGTGCTTTGCGTCAGTTGACAAATTCTGATGAAACAATTGAAGTGCCCGGAATTGGAGATAGAGCTTCAAAACGACTAGCACGTCAGGTTTTGGCCGAAGTGGTTGAACCTCGCTATGAAGAGCTGTTTAGTTTAATTAAAGATGAGCTGGAAAAAAGTGGTTATGAAGATTTGTGTACAGCCGGTATTGTTTTGACAGGTGGTAGTGCAAAAATGGAAGGTGTTATTGACTTGGCTGAAGAAGTATTTCATATGCCGGTGAGGTTAGGTATCCCACAAGATATGATCGGATTATCAGATATGGTAAAAGATTCGAAGTATGCAACTGGGGTAGGGTTGTTGATCGCAAGTCGACAATCTCATGGTTCGATGCGGGAAGAAAATGTAAAAGAAAGTGGAGTAACAAGTGTGCTGAATAAAATGAAGCACTGGTTTAATGGGAGTTTGTAATTTAGGGATGTTTATTGTTGTGATTAGCAATAAATTTTTTACATTATGATTAGTTAATTATGATTTATCTGGGAGAGTAAAATGGCAATATTTGAACTTGCAAAAACGAATAATGAACAGGCAGTGATAAAAGTAATAGGCATTGGTGGTGGAGGTGGTAATGCGGTAGAGCATATGGCAGCCAGTTCTCTGGAAGCCGTTGATTTTATCTGTGCTAATACCGATGCACAGGCATTAGCAGATGCAACTACCAAAACATTATTACAACTAGGAAATACGATTACCAAAGGGTTAGGTGCTGGAGCAGATCCTGCGATTGGTCGGGAATCTGCTATTGAAGATAGAGAACAAATTATGGAAACTATCGAAGGTACCGATATGTTGTTTATTACTGCTGGCATGGGTGGTGGAACTGGAACTGGTGCTGCGCCAATTATTGCTGAAATTGCTAGAGAAATGGGAATTTTAACCGTTGCTGTAGTCACTAAACCTTTTCCCTGGGAAGGAAAAAGAAGAATGGAAGCTGCGGACACAGGTATTGAAGAGTTAAAGCAGTATGTTGATTCTTTAATTACTATTCCTAATGAAAAACTGCAAGATGTGTTAGGTAGAGGAACCTCTTTATTAGATGCGTTTAAGGCGGCCAATGATGTTTTATTAAATGCGGTGCAAGGTATTTCAGAGCTAATTACTCGCAAAGGTTTGATTAATGTTGATTTCGCCGATGTTAAAACGGTGATGACCGATATGGGAACTGCGATGATGGGATCGGGCAAATCAGTTGGCGAAAATCGTGCGTTAGAAGCTGCAGAAAGAGCAATTTCAAGCCCATTATTGGATAATGTGAATATGCAAGGCGCAACAGGTATTTTGGTTAATATTACAGCAGGATCGGACTTGTCCATTGGTGAGTTTGA
>CAYMMQ010000012.1:29118-30955 GCA_964391585.1 uncultured Ectothiorhodospiraceae bacterium | reverse complement strand
AGGGGAGATTTGTTCTTTTAAATAAAATCCCCCTCAATCCCCCTTTTTCTACCAAAAGTAGGCGCTCTTAGGCGAGGGGGAAGCCTAAACACATCTGTTTCAACCTTAAGTACCAACGTATGATTAAGATATAATTTATATTGAATTTATAACTTTAGTTCTTGCATCTTCCGCGTTAAAGTATTCCTACCCCAACCTAATAATTTTGCTGCATCATTTTTTCGCCCATTGGTGTGCTCTAGAGCTGTATTAATAATAATTTTTTCAAATTCTGGCATTAAATCAGCTAAAATATTACTTTTCCCAAGGTTTAACTGATTATCTAACCATTTTTTTAGATATGCTTGCCAATCGCTTTCAGTGCTGATTTTTTCATTTTGATGTTTAAATTCATCGGGCATATCATCCAAATGAATGATTTCCGCTGGCGACATAACAGTTAACCAACGGCAAGTATTTTCTAATTGTCTTACATTACCTGGCCATACTTGTTGGGATAAAAATTGCTCACTTAATTTATCTAGAGTTTTGACCTCAACACCAAGTTCTCTCGCTGTTTGGCGTAAGAAGTGTCTTGCTAACAAAGGAATATCCTGGTGTCGTTCTCTTAATGCTGGAATTTTAATCGGGATCACATTAAGACGATGATACAAATCTTCACGAAAAAGATTTGCTTTAACTAATTTATCTAAATTTTGATGAGTGGCGGCTATAATGCGTACATCCACTTTAATGGGGGTATGACCACCGACCCGATAAAATTCACCATTTGATAAAACGCGTA
This sequence comes from uncultured Ectothiorhodospiraceae bacterium, assembly GCA_964391585.1. Lineage (GTDB taxonomy): Bacteria > Pseudomonadota > Gammaproteobacteria > GRL18 > GRL18 > JADGAU01. The sequence goes on along the minus strand of CAYMMQ010000012.1, from coordinate 30,171 downwards.
ATAATCGCGTTTGTAAATCAGCCGGCATATCACCAATTTCATCCAGAAATAAGGTTCCTTTGTCAGCTTGTTCAAAGCGTCCTGCCCGTTGAGCCTGAGCGCCAGTAAAAGCGCCTTTTTCATGCCCAAAAAGCTCTGACTCTAATAAATCTTTAGCAATAGCAGCCATATTAAGTGCGATAAAGGGTTGATTGCTTCTGGGGCTATGTCGATGTAAGGCCATAGCAACTAACTCTTTACCTGTACCCGACTCACCATTGATCATCACACTGATATTAGATCGTGATAAACGACCAATCGCTCGAAACACTTCTTGCATTGAAGGGGCTTCACCAATAATTTCTGGACTAGTTGCCTCTATCGTTTCATTGTTTTGAGGTTTTTTTCGTTGATTAAAGCGTAAGGCTCGTTGTACTAATTCAACTGCTTCATCAACATCAAAGGGTTTGGCTAAATATTCAAAAGCCCCGCCTTCATAAGCAGAAACGGCACTCTCCAAGCCTGAGTGAGCCGTCATAATTATAATAGGTAAGTCAGGATATTTATTTTTAATTTGTTGCATTAATGCCAAACCGTCAATTCCAGGCATCCGAATATCTGAAATAATACAGTCGGGTGTCTGATGCTGTTTGAGTGCTTCCATGATTAAGTTGCCATTTTCATAACAAGTAACCTCAATGCCAACTTGTTTTAGGGTCTTTTCTAATACCCAGCGAATGGAGCGGTCGTCATCAATAATCCAAACTTGTTTATTTGTCATACCTTGTTACTCGTTGATTTTGTATCAATGGGTAATAATACAGAAAAAATAGTCCTTCCAGGAGAACTTTTACATTCAATTAAACCTTGATTTTGATTGATGAGTGATTGGGCAATCGATAAACCTAATCCTGTTCCTTCAGCTCTGCCAGTAATTAAAGGCATAAAAATATGCTCTAAAATTTGTTTTTTGATCCCGGGGCCAGTATCGATAATATCAAGCTTTAAAATCAGCGGATGATAAGAGGGGCCAATAGTAAAGTGCCGTTTTACTCGAGTTTTTAGAGTGATCAA
>CAYMMQ010000012.1:27563-29018 GCA_964391585.1 uncultured Ectothiorhodospiraceae bacterium | reverse complement strand
AGTCTATCTGCTTCGTTGATAATAACTTGGGTATATTCTTTGAGATTGTCTGAATGAAGTTCTTTTTCAAGTAATTGTGCTGCACCTCGGATCCCGCCTAAAGGATTTTTTACCTCGTGTGCCATACCACTAAGTAGTTCTCGAGTAACTTGCTGTTGGGAAAATAAATTTTCTTCACGAGAAAGCCTGATATAACGATCTTGAGGGGTGATTTCTAAAATGATTTCTAGATTCTTATGCTTATCTAAAATGGGGGTTACTGAAATATCTACAATGCTCGTGTGTTGATTAAATTTCAGTTTATATTCTCTTTCAATAAAGGTATTCTGTATTTCGATGGCGCTTATTATTTTTTCATGTAGAGCATCATCGGGAAATAAAGATAAAACAGAACGGTGATAAACTCGATCAAGACTAATTGAGAAAAAAATTTCTGCTGCAGGGTTTAAGTATTCAATGGTTGCCTTAGCATTCAAGATAATAACAATAATATTGAGGTTTTCTAAGATATGCTGAGTATTGGTGAATGGCTTAACCATGGGTTTTATTTACGGATTAAAATGAACAATAGTGAAATAGTACCGTAATGCACTATATTAGTGCAAGGCTAAACTCTATTTCATTTACACTCGGTATTAATTTTTGCTCAAAACCGTTCTCCTCTTTAGGAAAGAGGGGGTAGGGGAGATTTGAGCTTTTATAGAGTTTAGCCTTTAGGGTTAATTAAAACTCTTTTGAAACTGTTAAGATCAATCTGTTATCACAGTTTTTCTGAGTATAACCATAAGAATTACATTGCGCTGTTGATAAATCGTTTGCAATATAACTTAAGTCAAGCGTTACACCAGCAACATCTTTACTAACACCTAGTTTGTAATCTACATATTCATAGTCGCTGTAAGTATCACCGAATGAATAACCAATGCTTGCTGCAAGATTAAAGTCAGCAGGTAAACCATAATCAGCAGAAAGATAAACATAGTTTGAAGATAAGTCACTACCAAACCAGTTTGAACTATAAGCATAACCCGCAGAAAGGAATTCATAACTGAGACCTAAATAGATTTCTAAAGGATCGCTATCATTAGGCGTTTGGTTATAATTATATTTGATTAAACCAATGTCATAGCCAATACCAGATACTTCATTGCTAAAACCGATATAAGTATCAAGTTCAACATTTGTTGCACCAAAAGCGACATTGGATCCCCAAACACCCGCATAAAATCCACTATCATGTCCCCAATCAAATCCCCCTTGAATGGCGGGATCATTTGCTGTTTGAGAAATACCTCTGAAATAATAATCTGATGTTAAAGCAACATTTGCTGAGATATCACCAGCGTTAGCAGAACCCATAAAAGTAGATGCGCCTAAAATTGCAGCGATAACACTTGAACGTAGCGAAAAAGTTTTTAATGTTTTATTCATTTTTTTCTTCCTTAATTTATTGTT
>CAYMMQ010000012.1:25922-27463 GCA_964391585.1 uncultured Ectothiorhodospiraceae bacterium | reverse complement strand
GTAGCGAAAAAGTTTTTAATGTTTTATTCATTTTTTTCTTCCTTAATTTATTGTTGAAATTTTATATAATAATATTTTACAAACTTACTTTGGGCATCATTGTTATGGTTGTAATGATGCCCTTAAGATTATTTACTTGTAAATTCAGGGTATGCTTCTAAGCCACACTCTGATATATCCACACCTTCGTATTCTTCTTCTTCAGATACTCTAACTCCCATAACCGCCTTGATGATTAACCAAGTGACCATGCTTACAGCGAATACCCAAATGAAGATAGTTGCAGCACCGATTAATTGTCCTGAGAAAGATACGCCATCATTAGTTACAGGTACTAACAATAGTCCTAATAAACCAACAACACCGTGAACCGAAATAGCACCAACTGGATCATCGATTTTGAATACTCTATCCAAGGTAACGATACTAAATACCACCAACACACCACCTAAAGCACCAAAGATAGTTGCCAATAAAGGTGTTGGAGTAGAAGGTTCTGCAGTAATAGCAACTAGACCTGCTAATGCGCCATTTAAAAGCATGGTTAAATCAGCTTTACCAAACATAAAGCGAGCAACAATCAGAGCAGCAATTGCACCGCCAGCCGCAGCAGCATTGGTGTTTAAAAATACCATTGCAACAGCATTTGCATTACTGATATCACCAAGTTTTAGTACTGAACCGCCGTTGAATCCAAACCAGCCCATCCATAAGATAAATGTACCCAAAGTTGCTAAAGGAAGGTTTGCACCAAGAATGGGTTTGATTTCACCATTAGGACCATATTTGCCTTTTCTTGCGCCAAGAACTAATACACCTGCAAGTGCTGCAGCAGCCCCAGCCATATGTACAATACCTGAACCAGCAAAGTCAGAGAACCCTAAGTCACCTAAATTATATAAACCAAATACATCAGCACCGTTCCAAGTCCAAGCACCTTCCATAGGGTAGATAAAACCAGTCATTACAACCGCAAATAGTAAAAATGCCCATAATTTCATCCGTTCAGCAACAGCACCTGAAACAATAGACATAGCCGTTGCCACAAATACCACTTGGAAAAAGAAATCTGATGCACCAGAATAAATGGCTCCCCCAGTAAAATCAGCTTGCTCAGTAAATGATTTCAAAGTGTCAGCAACATGGGTATCACCAACTACTAAATCAGTTAAAAACATACTACCGCCATACATAATGTCATAACCGATGATTAAGTACATCGTGCATGAAATAGCATATAAAGCGACATTTTTGGTTAAAATTTCTGCGGTGTTTTTTGTGCGAACTAAGCCTGCTTCCAACATGGAAAATCCTGCCGCCATCCACATGACTAATGCGCCACAAACCAGAAAGTAGAAAGTATCCAATGCGTATTGCAGGTGAAATATATTTGTCTCCACGTAACTTCTCCTAAATTTATAAATTTTATGTAATTCTTAAAAGATCTATTAAAGTGTCATAAATAGAGATTTCGACACGTTAATCATTTATTTCACTTTAACTAGACTTTAAAGTGCCTCACTTCCAGATTCAGAAGTGCG
>CAYMMQ010000012.1:3347-25822 GCA_964391585.1 uncultured Ectothiorhodospiraceae bacterium | reverse complement strand
TTTATTTCACTTTAACTAGACTTTAAAGTGCCTCACTTCCAGATTCAGAAGTGCGGATCCTTACTGCTTGATCGATAGAAGAAACAAAGATTTTTCCATCGCCTATTTTGCCTGTTCGTGCTGCTTTGGTAATCGCTTCGATCACTTGCTCAAGTAGCTCAGCACCAATTGCAATTTCAATTTTTACTTTGGGTAAAAAATCAACCACATACTCAGCTCCACGATATAACTCCGTGTGACCTTTTTGTCGTCCGAAACCCTTTACCTCAGTAACGGTCATTCCAAAAACTCCCATATCAGATAATGCTTCTCTTACATCATCTAATTTAAAAGGTTTGACTATTGCTGTAACTAGCTTCATCTAAATCTCCTTAAAAATAATTAAAAAACTTTTCATCATGTTTTAACTTGATAACAAGCAAAGTTGCTTGTTTCAAGTTTAAAACGATTGAGTAACTCTAAGATTCACTTTAGTATTGCATGGTGTGTGCCATATTGAAAAAATATATGTTTTTCAGGTTGTTAGCTTAAAATTGTAAGGTTTAAATATTTAGTAACGCACAAAAAAGAAACAGAATTAAATCATTATGCCCTATACTAGTGCGTTGGGTTTTAATGAGAAAAGAAGGGTATACAAGAGGTGATTATTTAAAATGATAGGCATAAGTTCTCGCTAATTGTGTGATAATGAAATCAATACACAGTTTACCCGGCACTTCATAAAATAATACATGAATGACTTAATATATTTATTCCTTCTTTCTTTTTTATCTGCGACTTTGTTGCCTGGGGGATCAGAGCTTTATTTAATTTTTCTTAGCCAAATGGCCGAGCAGCCAGTTGTGACATTGATTATTGTGGCAACGCTTGGTAATACATTGGGTGGTATGACAAACTATGTATTAGCCGTGATCATTGATAGTCGTTTTTTAGCAACTAAAGAGCACTGGTTTATAAATATTATAAAAAATAATAAATTACTCAATAAATCTTTTTCTCGACCGATAAAAGATGATTATTTCCTCAAAGCTGAGCACATTGTTTTACATTGGGGATATTTGGCACTATTACTGAGTTGGTTGCCATTGATAGGTGATATATTATGTTTAATTGCAGGTTTATATAGGCTACAATGGCAAAAAGTTTTATTTTATATTTTCTTGGGTAAAGGAATAAGGTATAGCATATTACTGCTTGTTGTAAGCAGTAGTTGACGTTTAACAAACATTGATGAAAAAAATTAATCTCATATTAGATAAGTTAGTCACCCTAACAGACTCACATGATGAACAAAGTTTGTATAAGCTTTGTAGTGATTTGATGTGTTCATATGCCTGCGTGCGGACATTTGTTGCTTGTAAGGCTACCTTGAAAAAAAACGAAGAGTTCTATATTAGTACCGAATTTAATAGTGATAAAAACTTTGAGCTCCCTCTTGAAAGTGTAAAAACATTTTTTTCTCAGAGTGATAAATCAGCGAATGAGCGAAATGAATTAACACAACTCTATGGGCATGAGGATATTAAAATATTTTTAGGTTATCGAAGAGCTATTACTCAGACCGTATTTTTATTAGAATTAAGCGAAGATAATAGCTTATATTTTTCATCTGAAAGTGAAAAGCTAGAACATCTTAGTGCAATTTTAAAGTTGGTGAATAATCATATAAATGTGATTCAAGCCAGTGAAAGAGACGTGCTGACAGGTTTATTAAATCGACAGGCTTTTAATAAACGCATCAATCCTTTATTGCTTAAACATAATAATAAACGACGCCAGGTTGATTTAGAAAACACCTTGTGTTTATGTGTTTTTGATCTTGATCACTTCAAACGCATTAATGATAATTATGGTCACTTATATGGTGATGAAGTTTTATTACATTTTGCCCAATTGATGGAACAACATTTACGTCACAATGATTTTATTTTTCGTTTTGGTGGAGAAGAGTTTATTGTTTTGTTGCAAGATATCAATGAAGAGCTTGCGACTAAAGTGGTGGAACGCCTAAAAGTTGCAGTAGAGGAATATCACTTCCCCGGAGTTGGACAAGTGACCGTAAGTATTGGTGCAACATTTGTTCAAGAACATGAAGCAAGTGATACCGCTATTGAGAGAGCCGATAGAGCCTTATATTATGTTAAGGGAAATGGCAGAAATAATTTTGCATTTTACGAAGAGCTGCTAAAGCAAGGAATAGTGGAAGCCATTCATCTTGATGAAGGTGATATGGAGTTATTCTAAACTTTGCCAATAAGCTTATGGGTTTTTCATCTTTTGTTTTAAATCCGCAAAAGGATTATTAGTTGCAATAGTGTTTTTTTCCTGTTGGTTACTCAGTTCGCCAAATTGCTCAAAATCATGTAGCTTTTGATGTTCTCTATCATGACAATAAATACATAAATTTTCCCAATTGCTACCATCTTTAGGATTGTTATTATGATTATGATCAATATGATGTACAGTGAGTAGGTGTAAGTTTTCTTGGGTAAATGTTTTACTACAACGCCCACATATCCACGGATGGATTTTTAACGACTGTTCACGATAACCTTTTTCTCTTTCATTTGTTCCCAAACGTGCTTGAGCAACGATATTATCAAGTTTGGATGTGTCGGTTTTTTTCTTGCGAATAATACGGTTTCCAACCATAATAATCCTCTCTAATAATTGTTGTGTTTAAATATCTTTAATGGCTGCATTTAACTTCTTTTCAATCTGATCTTTATATTTCAGTAGTTGAGAAATTTGTGTTGGACGAGAGCTGTTTGTATTTGTATTACTTTTATTTAAATCCATGTCGGTTAAATAAATCGGGTAACGTAAACCACTTTGACGATTAGTAACAACAAAATCCGCAATCTCGTGATAGAGGTTATTACCAAAATCTAAGGCAGAAAACTCTTTATCATCACAGTATATGGAAAAATAAAACTGGTTATCATGAGTGGTGCTACCAATGGCTTGAATATTTAAAAACTGTTTGGGTAATGGGAACAAATCATTATGTTGTTCAATAATTTTAATATCATTTTGTTCTCGTAACATTTTATAAACTGCTAACTCAATTTGATTGTCAAAACTGAGGTTTAAGTCTAAATTGTTATCCATGTCTAGCGAGGGACTAAATTGACGACGTTGGATGATAGAGTTTAAGAATAAAATGTAGTGATTAATATGTACATTTTGTTGTTCAATAGCTTGGGTTTTATGATAAAGCGCTCCTAGATCATCTAAAATGTAGATATCCACATTTTTAATATGATTGAAGTAGAAAAATTGTACTTTGCCCGACTCATTTAATTGATAGATTAAGGCAAGGTTGGGGTCATCCTTAACTTGGCTATCGACACAAAGGGTTGAAAAAGAGCTTCGAGGGCTTGATAACTCTTTGAATAATAAACTCATGGAATTTATTTTTGTATAAAAAGCATCATTATTGGCATAACCCAATAAAAAATAACTGCCTCCAATCATGAACAGGTAGCGCTGGGTATTATTCTCATCTTTTGCAAATGAAAGAATAATATCCTGGATGAGTTCATAGACACGATTAGCAATCGCACCACCACGGGATGAAGAATAAGATGATACTTTAGAGGGTAAAATATAAGGAATAGTTTGAGTATCATTATGAATCCAATAACTTTTATTCCAATTTAAGTACTGACAAATGCAGTCAAGCACACCTTTTTCACCGGCATAATGAAAATACATCACTTCTTTCCATGAGGTGTTATAAATCAGATCAATAGACAATACAAGATTTTTGGCAGCAGCGCCATAACTAAATGAGTCAGTGTGATTCGATGAATATTGCTGGTTACTAAAAGAAAAAAATGGATCGATAGTCGCATTAACAAATAAAATACTTTGTTCTACATAAGAAGGTTTGGAAAGGATTTCCAAACTGGCAGAAGCTAATTTATTGGATTTATATATTGCAACTAAGTCACCAATAATCCACTGCAGTTCTTGTTTGCTGATTGTATAACCTTGCTGTACGGTTAATAAAATTTTAGTATCTTTATTGATGGCTCCATTAAAAAATAACCAAGTAATTAGTTTTAAAAAGTGAGAAGACTGATTTAGGCATTCTCTGTTTCCAATCTCTTTTTGGTTAACAATCCCCTGATAAACCCGCCAACCTAATTCTTTTTTTTGCCGGCTAAATTGGTGAAAAGAAATATGAGTTTCTAGCAGTTGTGGCTTGAGTTGACGATTAATGATTTGAATTTTTCCGGATTTACGCTCGAAGGCTGCATGAAGCTTTCTACCTAATAAGTGCAAATCCCGTCGACTAATTCGACTGGCATTATTATTGGCGCTAAAAAACTCAGATAATTTACGGTAGCCATACATTAAGGCATCTACTAGTTGTTTTTGCTCTCCAATTAAATTGTTAAGTTTCCATTGATTTCTATGATCAAGTTGTTGGTAACTAAATAGTTCCCAGTCCCAATTAGATACCAATCGTTCCATTACATTATTGCGCCATAATAAATTAGCACTTTTATTCCGAATGCTAATAGGGCAGTCCACTTTTGTATAAAAACATTTTCTAACTAAAAGAAGCCGATCATCTGAATGTTCTAGGCTTAAATAGCTGGTTAATTTTTCCAGTAACATTAAATAAGGATCAATGGTATTAATATCCAGCTCAGCATCATAATACACATGCTTTTTGTACATCATGCTTATCAATTCAATATCAGGAAACTCGCTAGCATAGGCTTCCATTAACATTAGTTTTAAGATTGACTTATAGGGAGAATCAATCCCCTTATAGATTTGCCAGACGGTTGCACCCAAAAATTCATCAGCAGGAATATTTTTTACTGAACCAAAATTAATAAAATCCTTACTACTGATCATATTGTTTTTAATCAGACGCTTTTGATCAATGTCTTTGAGATAAGTTTCGTAATTTGCTTCCTGATCGGGAGGAACAATCCACCAAGCCGGATAAAGGCCTGCTAATAATATAGCGGTGCGATAAAATTCTTCTAATAAGAGTAAATGTTGGCTTGAACCACTGCTTTCAACCGATAGTGGAATACTTTTCCCTTCTAGGAACTCTTCAGAGTTGACCAAAAAAATGGTAATTTCTAAATCAATGCTATCAGCCCAAAGTGTGATCTCCGCAACTTTTTGATCCAGTAACGCTATCCCTTCCTCTGAAAGTTCAGGGCGGTAACAAAGCCAAAAATCAAAATCACTTTTTTTGGAATAAGCAATAGTACCGGGACTTCCCATTAAATAAATAGCACGAATATCAAATTGTCGATAAGACTTAGTTGGTGCAGAAAAGCCTTTTACTCGTCTACTAGCAGCAAATTTCATATCTGCTGTGGTAGTAAAGCTAGGGATTCCAGCGGGGCAATTGGGAACAAAGCAGGGGAGTGAGGCGTGGTTGCTATGAAATATCAGTGGAATTAAGGTCAGAAAATCTTTTTGTCTATCTGTAAGGGCAGAGTAAATTCGATTGAGTCTAACATTATTAATGTCATAGTAGCGTTTTAAAATAACATCAACTGATAAATTTTCAGGGTCGATTTTAGCGATGACCGCTTTTTTGTCCCTTTCTAAAAAATTGATGTAATTAGTCGCAATTGCCATTTTTAATATCTACATTTTTAATATTAAACTCTATTTCTAGCACGTTTTACTGCTTGTAACACCTGTTGTGGAGCAGTTCCACCAATATGGTTTCTAGCAGCAACAGAGCCTTCGACGCTTAGAATTTCAAAAACATCCATTTTTATATTTGGTGAAAATGATTGTAATTCTTCCAATGATAGCTCACTTAATTCTCGTTTGCTTTCCTCTGCTAAACGAACCGTTTGTCCCACTATATCATGGGCGTCACGAAAAGGGATACCTTTACACACCAAATAATCGGCCAAATCTGTTGCAGTAGAAAAGCCACTTTTTGCAGCCTCATGCATCGCTGTTTTATTGACTTTTACTTGAGCCATCATATCTGCATAAACCTTTAAACAGCCTTTTAGGGTATCAATGGTATCAAACAAAGGCTCTTTATCTTCCTGATTATCTTTATTATAGGCAAGCGGCTGAGATTTCATTAAGGTTAATAAAGCAATTAAATGACCATTCACTCGACCTGTTTTCCCTCTCACTAACTCGGGGACATCTGGGTTTTTCTTCTGTGGCATAATCGAAGAACCGGTGCTAAAGGCATCTCCCAAATCAATGAAGTTAAACTGTGATGATGACCATAGTACCAACTCTTCTGAAAAACGTGATAAATGCGTCATTAATAAAGCACTGATAGCAGAAAACTCAATTGCAAAATCACGATCACTCACCGCATCTAAAGAATTTTCGCAAACCCCAGCAAAATCGAGTAATTTAGCTGTATATGAACGATCAATTGGATATGTTGTGCCGGCGAGTGCAGCAGCACCTAAAGGCAGTATATTTACACGTTTATAACAATCCTGTAAGCGTTGTTTATCTCGAACTAAACTTTCAAACCAAGCCAACATATGATGCCCAAATGTAATCGGCTGAGCTGTTTGTAAATGGGTAAAACCTGGCATGATAGTATCATAATGTTGTTCTGCTAAATCAATCAAGCTGACTTGTAGACGCTGTAACTCTGCTAAAATGAGCTGAATTTCTGCGCGTAAATACAAACGAATATCCGTTGCCACCTGATCATTTCTTGAGCGCCCGGTATGCAATTTTTTCCCGGTAACGCCAATCAATTGAGTCAATGCTGACTCAATATTCATATGCACATCTTCAAGAGAAATTTGCCAACTAAATTCATCGTTTTCAATCTTTTTTTCAATTTGCGTTAAGCCTGAAATAATCTGCTCCAACTCAGTGGCATTAAGCACCTTAACATGATGTAACATCTTAGCGTGAGCAATCGAGCCTTGAATATCATAATGATAAAGACGTTTATCAAATTCAATTGAGGCAGTAAAAGCCTCAACAAAAACATCCGTTGGCTCTGTAAAGCGGCCATTCCAAGGTTTTTCCTGTTTGCTGTTTGTTTTTTTATCAGACATAATATTTTGTTGTTTAATTATAAAAAAGGGGCTTGGTGTACTAAAAGCTATTATAAACCATTATTTTTCCATAATGTGCAGAAAAAACAAAATATGTTCACTTTGAGGTTTAGTAAAAGAAACAAAACTGTTTGCTGCTTGACAATATTAGTAGCTATAGTTTGGGGGGGGTATTTTGAACCTAATTTAATGCTTAATATACTGACTTATAAAGACTCTAACCGTAGTTTTTTACTTAGGGGCTCACCACTTCCATTTTAATTAAAAAATGAAATCAGATTATTATAAATTATTAATATTATTAGCTTTTTTAATAAAACAGCACTAGATATTTATGTTTTATTTATCTATTGATTGATATTTGGAGTTAAAAATTACTAAACAATAGCCTCTTCATAGTGTAATCTATTGCTCTTATGAGTGGCATGGGATTACAACTTTTTCTAATTATAGTTGAGATTCTAACTAGGAGTTCTCTTTTCTATTTATATTAATCGGGGTAATTTCATATAATGAGACAATTCAAAATGACTAAATACTGGTTAATGAGCTATGCCCGATTATTTTGGGGCAAATAAACAAGATCTTCTAAATATTTAAGTGTGCTGTTGCTAAAAAATAATGACATTTGCTAAAAATAATAATCTTAAGTTGAATATGTTTGAGCAGCCAGAACTCTCTAAGCTTTTACTTAGTAGTCTTTGGCGAAAAAAATGGTTTAATTATAACAGCCTGAATACGGATAAAAAAAAGTGGTTATTTGATAAGGGATCATTGACACAAAAAGTTTTGAATTATTGTCATCAGCAACAAAGTTGTTTTAATCTGCTTGTGCTTGGGCAAGAAGTTCAATCTCCCTCGGTTGAGGAAGCCGCAGTTCTTGGATTAAAGTTAAGGCAAAATGCGATTATTCGGGAGGTGATGTTGTGTAGTGATGACAGGCCACTGATTTTTGCTCGCACAGTTTTGCCATTTAAACTGCTAACTGGAAAAGAGCGACTCTTGGCGCATACTGGTAACAAACCACTAGGAGCCTATTTATTTGCACAAGTAAACCTGCAACGTCAGCCACTAGAAATAACAAGAATTAAATATGATCAAAAAGAGTATTGGGCCCGCCGATCGATTTTTTCTTTAAATAACAAATCATTACTGATTTATGAAATGTTTTTAAGTGATTTTAATAGTTAATAGTTATGCTAAAAATAAAACATTTTCCCTATTATATTCAATTAATGCGACTTGATAAACCTATTGGCACATTATTGCTATTATGGCCAACTCTTTGGGCTTTATGGATTACAGCCGAAGGTTTTCCAGATGTGACTATTTTATTGATTTTTGTTTTAGGTGTTTTTGTGATGCGCTCTGCAGGCTGTGTCATCAATGATTATGCCGATCGACATATCGATAAACATATTGAACGCACTAAAAATCGCCCGTTAACTAGCGGGTTTATCAGTGAGGTAGAAGCTATAACTTTGTTTATTGTTTTATGCCTCATTGCTTTTATCTTAGTATTATTTTTAAATACTTATTGTCAGCTATTATCCATAGGAGGTCTTTTATTAGCAACTATCTATCCTTTTATGAAGCGATTTACGCACTACCCTCAGGTAGTATTAGGTATGGCATTTAGCTGGTCAATTCCTATGGCTTTTGCTGCACAAAGCAATCAAGTGAATGCGCTTACCTGGGTTTTATACTTCTTAACGTTATTATGGATTGTGGCTTACGATACTATGTATGCGATGACGGATCGCGAAGATGATTTAAAAGTTGGGGTGAAATCAACTGCCATCATTTTTGCCAAAGCTGATAAGGTAATTATTCTCTTATTACAAAGTGCTAGTTTAGCAGGACTTAGCTTAGTAGGCTGGTTGTTAAGTTTGAATGTATATTATTTTTGTGGCTTAGTTGCTGCCTCTGGTTTTATGCTTTATCAGCAGTGGTTAATTCGTGAGCGAAAAAGACAAGAATGTTTTAAAGCCTTTTTGAATAATAACTGGTTTGGATTTAGTGTTTTTATCGGGATCTTTTTTGCCTATATTTAGAGCTTTAGTTTTATTTTTTAGTGCTATTGTCGAATAGTCAATTTATCACCTTGCTGGCTAAACTCTACTTGTTTTAAGGCCGACATGCCAAGTAAAATATCATCCAAGTTAGGTGTTAATATGGCCCTGACATCATATAAAACTATCTCTCCAATCTTTAATTCACTAATCATGGTTTGATATCCTTTTGCAGAACCATTGGCTGTAGAAACATAAATCTCTCTTCCACGCTTCAAAGCTAATTTTTGACGCATTTTCTCGGGAATTGCCACCGTGGTTGCCCCAGTATCTAATAAAAATGTTACTTGTTTGCCATTTATTTTACCCGGTGAAACATAATGTCCTGCCCGATTTCGCTGTAAATGAATTTCTATCTTGCCACTTGCATTAGTTTGCGATGAGATATTCTGATTGGGATTATTTTGTTTTTCAATTTTCCCTTGAAAGAAAATAGTTAGCATGACGAGAAAAAAAATAACAGCAAGAGCAATCATGCCTTTTCCCATACTCGCTGTTTCCTTGTTAGGAATAGGCGATAAATTAGGATCGTTTGGGGGAGGTGGTGGAGGCGGAGAACTTGAGCCAAATTTAGGGTTAAACTTTAACTTCATGGTTTTGGATAATGGCAGAAAGTTTTTAATAGGCTTTAAGCTTATCTAATAAACTACGCGCTCTTCTTAAATTTTCATTGGCTTCTTTATGTAACGGGATCAATTTGATAGTTGCTTCCCATTCACTAATAGCTTTCTCAATTTCTTCCTTAACATAATAAACAACACCTTTCTTATAATGTTGCTCGGCTAAGGTTTTGATGCTTTTCTTTAAATTAGCAATTACTTGGGAAGTGTCTTTATAATTTTTAGACGTAGATTCAAATAAAGCTAAGGCTTCAAGGTGTTTGTTTTGTTTTAATAGTTTTATACCTTTTTGATAAGAGGATTTATTTTTTAACTGGTTTTGCTGCCCGACTAACAAGTTATTTGCCTTGATAATTGCTTCATTGACGCCTTCATAATTTGGATTAACCTGGCTAAATTCGCTTAATGCCGACATATATTTTTTTTTATTCATCCTGTCGATACCTTTTTTATAAAACAAGGTATTTTTTAACTCAACCGCATCAAAGTTGGTGGGATCTGTATTAAGTGCTTTGTATATTAATACCAGTGCTTTACTATAATTATTTTTATCTAAATATTCACTGGCTTTAGCAATATCTTGTTCGATAATAATTTCATCTTCATCCTTATTGGCCATTTCTTCTTGATTATTACTGGCCATTTCTTCAGGATCTTGCTCTTCAATTTTTTCTACAATCACTGAGCTTTTAGGGTTTTTAGACGCTTTAAAGGATGCGAGCAATTTTTTGTCAATATAGGGTAACTTAAAAGTGCTGCCAATTTTGAGGTATTTCTTTTTATCATCGTTATAAGTTGCAAAATAGTCAATTAAATAACTTTTGCTGGGATCTTTATATACTTTTTGGGCAATCTTTTGAGGGGTATCCCCATTTCTCACAGTATAACTCATCGTTCTTTTAGTAAAGCGATTCTTTAGGTAATCTAACGAGCCTTTATGATAAGGGGTAAATTTTAATGCGCTAATAAATTCTTTTCGTGCAGATCTGATATTACCTAGATTAAAATATTTGATACCAAGTTTGTAATGTCGTTCTGATTCCACTTTCATTTTTTTTGAAAGCTTTTTAATTTTATCGTTGCTATAACCTGAGCTGCCTGAAAGCTTGTCATATAGTTTTAAGTTTTCAATAGCCCTAAATAACTCTCCATTTTTTTCAAAGGTTTCACTTTGCAGTAATAATGCTTTAGCAAGACTAACAGAGCTCCCATTTAATGGGGCTGCAACAATGCTATTGTGTATCAATAAGAACAAGCATAGTAAAAAAAATATAATTCTATTTTTCATTATTAATTTACTTTACATTAAATGTCATTAAGTTTTTCTTAAACTGCTTCAAGCTAAAATTACCATAGATCATAGAGCGTTTTATGGTGTATTTATTGCTAAAGTTCGGGTTGCCACCACGCTTTACCGTAAATGCTGCACGATAACCATTTTTTTCCAATATCGCAAGTGTGGGACTATTAACTATTCCGTATGGGTAGGCAAAAAGGTCTACTTTTTTATTTATTCGTTTACTAATAATTTCGCTAGCACCAGTAATTTCTTCATGAAGATTATTAAAGTACTCTTTAAAGTCAGACTCACCCTTAGACTTGCTTAGATTACGATGACTTTGACTATGACATTGCATATCAAAGCCATTTTTAGATAACTCTTTAACTTGCTCCCATTTTAGTGCCTTACCCCCACCAATAAAGTCAGTGTATAGAAAAACGGTTGCAGGGTAACCATAAGACTTTAATATAGGGTAGGCATTTTTATATACGGAGCTCCAACCATCATCAAAGGTAATAACGACAGATTTAGGGGGGAGTGAAGTTTTAAGCTCTAAATAATCTAATAATTGATCCATGCTTATAACATGATAACCATTATCTTTTAAAAATTGCATTTGCTGTTTAAAGTTTTTGGTTGTGACCACCATAGAGCTTGCTTTACTATTTTCGATGCGGTGATAGAGCAATACTGGAACGGTTTGAAACCCGGATTTCCCTACGCCACCTGGATTAAAAGATTGCAGTGGGATAGTGATTTTTTGCCCGGCAGATACAGAGTTAATATGATTATATTCACCAATGATATTCCCCATTGATGCATTGTTTAAATATCTTTTGGCAAGACTTGCTAGGGTGTCTTTTGCACCGGCAATAACCACAAAGTCCTTTTTAACGACTTTTTCTCCACCAGGTTGTGTGCTAACACAAGAGCTCAATGAAAAAATGACCAATATTAAGCATAAAAAAGCAAAATATGACAGTGGTCTGGTATTTTTTAGCGACATCATTAATCTAAGCCTTTCATACTTAATACTTTAAATGTTTCAACCAATTCTGTTTTGCCTTTTAATTTACAAGGCGGTAAAGCTTCTGTTTTTAAATTTTCGTTTAGTTGCTCATTAATTCCAGCACTAATGATAACTTCGCCATCACCTGCCAAGCTATTTAGACGTGAGGCAACATTTACTGCATCACCGATGACAGTATATTCCATTTTTACTTGAGATCCAATATTTCCTGACACTGCTATACCAGCATTTAATCCAATTCCATTGCGAATCAATAAAGGGTTGGTTTTGGTCGCATGATAAGCTTTATACAACTCTTTTTGAATACACATCGAAGCCTTAACTGCTCGTTCTATATAATCTTCGTGATAGACTGGTACACCGAAAACGCCTAGTACTGCATCACCAATAAACTTATCAACATAACCTCCATGGGAAACAATAACTTCAGAAATAATGGAAAAACATTGATTTAACTGTTCAACAACTTCTTCTGCATCAGTATTTTCACAATGGGAGGTAAATCCACGAATATCGGTAAAGATCACCGCAACTTGACTGCTTTTACCTCTTAACCACGACTCATTAGGGTTGTCGGTAATCATTTTTAAAACATCATCGCCCACATATTTACCAAAAGAGTTTTCCATCAAACCCTTTAACCAAAGTTCTTCACTCATGTTGTTAAAAGAGCTTGCTAAATCACCTAATTCATCATTTCTGGTTAGGTAAACTTTGTGGCGGTAATTGCCTTCAGCAATTTTTTTAGTGGCAGAAACTAAACGAGAAATAGGGCGAGAGAATTGCCAGCCTAAAAGTGCGGCAATAATAATTCCTAAGCTAATAATAAGTGCCGCCATAATAATAATAGATGAGCGCCGCTTTTGAATAACGGTTTCAATAAAGTCTATTGAGATCCCAACATGTACATTGCCTAATGCTTTATTTTTAAATATTATTGCTCGAGAAATATTTAAAATTTGGGTATTGGTATCAGATGTGTAATTGAATGAACTGATATCACCTTTTTTCTCAAGCATACGTTGATTGGCAATTGGGGTATGGGTTTTATCTATTTTACTTGGGTCAGTATGGGCTATAATCTTATTGTCATTGTCAACAATAAAAGCATATAAGATACCTTCAACAGATGTTGCCTCATTGAGTAAGATGTTTAGTTGCAAAATATTGTTATTAATTAATGGGATACGAGCATTGTTGGTAAAATAATTTAGGCTTACGGTACCAATTTTTGTGGTTTGTTCATAGAGATCGGTTTTTTGTCTATCTAATTGCGCCATACTTAAAAATAAGATAACAATAGCTAATAATACAGTAGTGGTTATTGCTAATTGCAACCAAATTGGCATACGAGGTAGTTTAATGGATGATGGGAGGAATGAGCCATTTTTTATTCGCAGCATTTTCTCAATATCGTCATTGAGTGATTTTGCAGAGATATCAAAGTGGGAATTGATAGCCGCAATAATTTCTTCTTCACTGGCATAACCTAACTCGATTAGCAGCTGCCCAGTTAATGGTGGCTCTTCGCTACTTCCCTCTTTGTCTTTTTGCAGATTAATTGCATTGTTTAATTGTTCTTGACTAATAAGTCCTTCCGCAATTAAAGCATTACCAAAATAATTCTCTTTGAGAGAACCTAGGACTTCAATATAAGGATGTTCGGTTTCAGTTTTCATTTAGGGGGCTTATATAATCTTATCTTTTAGGAAGTTAACTAGTATTTAAAGTTTGAGTTTATTGTTATAAAATGAGAATTTATTCCTAGCCATAGTTTACAAGAAGTTTCGATAGAATGACAACAAAATTGAATACTTGCTTAGGTAATATTATTTAAAGCTAAGGACAAATACATATGTCATTACTCTCTCAAAGTTTATGGAAGTTATAAAAGATCATATTGTAAAGCTTAAACAGAGCAATAATGTGAGCCAGTATGTGTTTTAAGCTAATAAATATTGAACAATAGCTTATACTCTAATACTATTCTTAGCACTTACTTAATTTTTAATATAAATCTCCATACAAAATGACTTATTCAAAAAAAACAAATCTATTTAAGCTCTCTTTTGAGTATGGTTGGTGTCAAAATGCACGTCATCAATTATCAAGTAATTATAACCAGCGTCCTGAAAATTGTCAGATTAATAGTATTATTATTCATGGGATAAGCCTACCTCGTGGTGTTTTTACGGGAAACGATATTGATGATTTGTTTTGTAACTGCTTAGATTGCAGTAAAGATGCTTCTTACCAAGATTTAGAAAACTTAAAAGTGTCAGCCCATTTTTTAATACGCCGAGACGGAGAGTTAGTACAATATGTTTCCGTATTTAATCGAGCGTGGCATGCTGGTGCATCATGTCTGCAAGGGAAGGAAAAGTGTAATGACTTTTCTATTGGTATTGAGTTAGAAGGTGTTGATAGCATTGCCTATACCGAAGCACAATATCTAAAACTTGCTGATTTAGTAGCAACATTAAGACAAGATTTTTCAGCGATAAGTAAACAACGGATTGTGGGTCATAGTGATATTGCACCAGGGCGAAAAACCGATCCTGGTGAAGCATTTAAATGGGATAAATTTTTTAAACAGTTAGAGCATGTAGAACAATATGAAAACAGTTAGTGGTTATGTCAGGAAATTAAAAACACAATTAGATCATCCGGTTAATTATTTTTTATCATTACATGATACTGATGAGATACATGAAATACATCTAAACCCTTTGATAGGCCAAAGGATAAAAATCGAAAACTTAAATGCTATTTCATGTGTGGCTTGTGGCAGAGTTAGTAAAAAAAGTTTTGCTCAAGGTTATTGTTATCCCTGTTTTACCAGTTTGCCAGAATGCGATATTTGTATTATGAGCCCGGAAAAATGTCATTACCAGGCAGGTACTTGTCGGGATGCAACTTGGGGTGATAAATATTGTATGCAAAGCCATTACGTTTATTTAGCCAGCTCCTCTTCTGTGAAAGTGGGGATTACGAGGGCAAGCCAAATCCCAACACGTTGGATCGATCAAGGAGCGGTATCAGCTTTACCGATTGCGAGAGTTTCACAGCGTTATTATTCGGGTTTATTAGAAGTCATTTTCAAACAACACGTTTCAGATCGCACTTCTTGGCAGAAAATGCTAAAAACAGAACATTCATCAGTAGATTTAGAGCAAACTCGCGATCAGCTTTTTCAAAGCTGTTTGAGTGAGTTAAATGAGCTACAACAAAATAAATCAACACAGGAGATAGAATTACTAGATAATGAAAAAGTCACGGCTATTAATTATCCCGTGCAAACTTATCCCTCTAAGGTCACTTCATTTAATTTAGAAAAAATTCCCAGCATTGAAGCACGATTAATGGGGATCAAAGGACAATATCTGATTTTTGATACAGCTGTGATAAATATTAGAAAATATTCGGGTTATTTGCTGCGCTTTAGCTTTGCGTAATTTGTAATATGCGAGCGAATAAACCTTCGCTATCAAGTTGATATTTTTGATAAAGTTGTTGTTGACTAGCATGTTCGGGGAATTGATCGGGCAAGGCAAAGTTGTGAACTTTAGGATGTGGCTGAACACTGGCTAACACTTCATTAACCGCACTGCCAGCGCCACCCATTAATACATTATCTTCTAAGGTGAAAAGATATTGGTTTTTACAGGCTAAATCTTTGATTAGCTCTTCATCAATGGGTTTTACAAAACGTAAATCAGCAATAGTGAGAATAATACCTTGTGCGTTTAATTGCTCGGTAATATTTAAGGCATGATGTAAAAAAGTGCCAAAATTTAAAATAGCGACTTTGATGATAAGTTTGTTATTATTGGGTTGAATTGGTGCTTGCAATGCAATTTGTCCTTTGCCTAATTCAATTGGTTGTTTGAGGGGAGTATTGATGGTTTCACCACACCCTTTTCCTCGAGGATAACGTACTGCAACCGGTTGATCTAGGCTAAAAGCAAAGTCGAGCATTTGATAACACTCATTTTCATTTGCGGGTGCCATTACCACCATATTAGGGATGCAACGTAAAAAACTTAAGTCAAAGTTTCCTGTATGAGTAGCTCCATCTGGGCCAACCAAGCCAGCCCTATCAATTGCAAATATCACCGCAAGTTTTTGAAGAGCAACATCATGGATCAACTGATCATATGCACGCTGTAGAAAGCTTGAGTATATTGCAACCACCGGTTTTAATCCTTGCGAACTTGCGCCAGCAGCAAAGGTGACCGCATGTTGCTCTGCTATAGCAACATCAAAATAGCGTTTTGGATATAAGTTAGCAAATTCAACTAGGCCAGAGCCTTCTTTCATTGCCGGGGTAATACCAATCAAACGCTCGTCTTGTTCGGCTTTTTCACAAATCCACTTTGAAAAAACTTCAGTGAAGGTTTTTTTATGCTCGGCATTTACCGGGTTTTGCTGTTGGTGATTATTTGAGTAATAGCCGGCTGTGACTGCATGGTAGTTGACTGGATCGGCTTCTGCTTCACTATATCCATTACCTTTACGAGTTACAATATGTAAAAAACATGGTCCTTTAATGCTTTGAATATTTTTTAAAGTATTCACGAGTTCACTCATATTATGGCCATCAATCGGACCAAAATAGGTGAAGCCAAGTTCTTCAAATAAGGTTCCTGGTACTAACATGCCTTTCATATGCTCTTCAGTACGCTTGGCAAGCTCCCACATGGATGGCATGTTACTGAGAATTTTTTTTGAATTTTCTCGCACTGACATATATAGTTTGCTGGAGATAATATTGGCAAAGTGGTTGGATAATCCTCCTACATTTGGAGAAATCGACATATTATTATCATTAAGGATTACCAGCAGATCTGCATGTATATCTCCGCCATGATTTAATGCTTCGAAAGCCATGCCTGAGGTAATTGCACCATCACCAATCACCGCAATATGTTTGCGTATAGCTTGTTCAGGCGGTTGAGTTAGTTCATTGGCAACACTCATGCCTAAAGCAGCACTGATAGAGGTACTAGAATGTCCAACAGCAAAACAATCATAGTCACTTTCTTGTGGACGAGGAAAACCTGAGATTCCACCCATAGAGCGAATACTATGCATTTCTCCTAAGCGACCCGTGAGCATTTTATGGGGATAACATTGATGACCTACATCCCATATTAATTTATCTTCGGGTGTATCAAATACATAATGTAAGGCAATAGTTAATTCGGTAACCCCTAAACCAGAAGAAAGGTGGCCACCTGTTTTATTAACCGTTTCTAATAAGTAGTCACGGACTTCTTGTGCTAATAGTGTCAATTCTTTATTACTAAAGTGACGAAAGTCATTAGGTGATGAAATGTTGGCTAATAAAGGAAACTGGTTTAAATCAGGCATGAATTTCCCTATTTATTGCGTAAAACAACATAATCAGCTAACCAACGAAGTGGATCAGCTTGTGAATCAAAATTTCTTAATGCGTTGATGGCTAACTCCTTATGTTCGAGTGCTAATTCTTTCGCATTTTCTAAACCAACAATTTCAGGATAGGTTGGTTTATCTTGCAGTTGATCAGAACCTTGAGGTTTGCCAAGTGTTTGGGTATCTCCATCAATGTCTAATACATCATCATGGATTTGAAACGCTAACCCTATATGTTGGGCATAATCGGATAAGTTTTGTTTTTTTTCATCACTGATTTGAGCTAAAACACAAGGCATTTGTACGGATACCTGGATTAATGCACCCGTTTTCATCGCGTGCATGGTTTGTAATTGAGCAAGGTTTAATTTTTTCCCCACTGACGCCAAATCGATTGCCTGCCCACCTGCCATGCCAGCAGATCCGCTGGCTTTAGCTAATAGTTGAACAAGCTGTATGGCTTGTTTAGCTTCGATAAGAGGCGAATGACTTAATACTTCAAATGCTAGGGTTTGTAAGGCATCACCGGTTAATAAAGCGGTGGCTTCAGAAAATTGTAAATGACAGGTTTTTTTTCCACGTCTTAAGTCGTCATTATCCATTGCCGGCATATCATCATGCACCAGAGAATAACAATGGATTAACTCCACTGCAATCGCTGCAGAATCCAGCATATCGGCGCTGACATTAGTGGCTAAACCGGTAGCATAAACTAAAAAAGGTCGAATACGTTTTCCTGCATCAACCGAGCTATAACGCATCGCTTGATGTAACTCTTGAGGGGCGGTCGATGAAAGTGGCAAATGGTAAGCCAGCTTTGCTTCAAGTCGTTCCCGATAGGATTCGATTAAGGTTTTTAGCTTTAAATTCATTTTTACTCTGTAATAAGGTATTCAGTTGCGGGTTCTTCTAAGTTATTATTTTTTTTCATTAAAGTATGCACCTTTTGCTCAGCTTGAGATAAAGCTTTTTGACAAGCATTCGTCAGCTTGATCCCTTGTTCAAAATTATCTAAGGCTTGCTCTAAAGGTAAGTCAGTATTTTCCAAACTATTCACTAACCTTTCTAGCTCTGCAAAAGATTGTTCGTAGTTAATATTTTGCTTAGGTTTAGTCATAAAAATAGGGTTCTCTTTAGTTTAAATACAGTTTTAACGTTGATGATAAGTGTTCTAAAGTTGTATTTCTTTTAACAAAGCTTACTTTTACACATTTGACTCATAATACAGTATTTGATGATATAATCCTATACGCTTCATACCCCTCCTTAATGAGAGAGCTGAAAAAATGGGAAAGAAACACCATAATAGTGTAAAAAGTATGCTTGAAAGTACAGATAAAACACCATTAAAAACGATTAATAAACAAGAGTTAAGTGATAAGGCGGTAAAAATTATCCTTAAGTTAAAAAAAGCAGGTTATGAAGCCTACCTTGTAGGTGGTTGTGTGCGTGATTGTTTATTAGGTTTAAAACCCAAAGATTTTGATATTGCGACCGATGCAAAACCAGAACAAATTAAGGCTTTGTTTAGTAATTGTCGTTTGATTGGGAGACGCTTTAAACTCGCTCATATCTTGTTCGGCAGAGAAATTATCGAGGTAGCGACCTTTCGTGGTCATCATGAAGAAAACACCCACTCTAGTCATAAAAGGCCTGTTGATTATCGTGATAAATCTGGACATACCAAAGATGGATTAATTGTTAGAGATAATGTTTATGGTACATTAGAAGAAGATGCCATTCGTCGAGATTTTACTATTAATGGCTTATACCTTGATGTGGTAACTAATAAAGTTATTGATTATGTTCATGGTCAAGATGATTTGATGTTAAGGCAAATAAAAGTGATTGGCGATCCTGAGTTGCGTTTTGCTGAAGATCCAGTGCGTATGTTACGTGCGGTTCGATTTTCAGCCAAACTTAATTTTCCCCTTAATCAGGCAGAAGATGAAAAAGTCCGCCAACAAGGCCATTTGTTAGCAAAAATTTCCCCGGCACGATTATTTGATGAATCTTTAAAATTATTACAAGGTGGTTATGGGGTAGCTTGTTTTAAGGGGTTGTTAGCTTATGATTTATTTAAACGACTGTTTCCTAGTGTGCAAGATTTATTAAATGATAAAAAATATGCCGATATTTTATCTAATACCATTTGTCATGCCCTAGAAAATACGGATCAGCGGATCTCGATTGGAAAATCAGTTAATCCTGCTTTTTTGTTATCAGTATTATTATGGTACCCGATGCAAAAAGTTAAATTGAAGTTTGCTAATAATAGGGAAAATAGTGACTTTGATTGTTTGTTATTGGCCTCAAATGAAGTGGTTAAACAGCAACAACCTTATACTTCGATTCCTAAGCGTTTATCGATGATGATGAAAGATATTTGGTTTATGCAAAGTAAGTTGGAATTTCCAAGACGAAAACAAATAGAAGCTATTTTAAGCCACAAACGTTTTCGTGCTGCTTATGACTTTTTAGAGCTGCGCTTTAAAATGGGAGCGTTAGCTTTAGAAAAAAGTTATTTATGGTGGACTGAAATTCAATTTACAGATACAGCAAACCAGCAGAAGATGATTAATGCATTGCCAAGACAAGGTAAAAAATGATTTGGGGAGCACTTTTTTTTTCACTTTTGTTTCATGTTCTTCTATTATTAAACTTGCCGGTTTCTCCTAAAAATTCGCCCCCTAACATCTCGGTGGTGATTTCTGCTAATATTATGGTTGAGCAAACAAACTCTTCTTCATTGCAAGAAACTGTAGTTTCTGAGCCTGAGCCTGAGCCTGTTCCGAATAATGTTGTTATACCGCTACCGGTAGAGACAATCGTTGAAAAGAAAGTTGAAAAGAAAAAACATGATAAGGTGATAAAAGAGGAAGAAATAGAACAAGTTGTCCAAGGTTTAACAAAAAAACAAGTTAAAAAAGAAGCTGAAAAAGAAGTAAAAAAAACGGCTAAAGAGCTAAAGCTAGAGAAAAAAATTCAGCCAAAGGAAATAGCTGAAAAGCAAACAGAGCAAAATCTACAACACAAGATATTAGAAAAAAACATTGAAGTTAACGAAGTTTTAGAAAAAAACAGCCAATTTGCTAAATTAACAACAAGCGAAAGTATTTCTACAACAGATTTGCAAAGTATTGAACAATTAAAAATTACTTATCGGGATATATTGTTAAAACATATTGATTTTTATAAAATTTATCCTAAAATAGCACAAAGAAGACGTATTGAAGGTAAAGTGAGAGTTGATTTAAAATTAAGTTCTAGAGTCGATATTTCCAGTTTACATTTACAACATGGAACCCGTATTTTAAAAAGCGCAACCAAAAAAGCGATCCAACGTGCTTTACCAATGCCGGAGATCCCCGCTGAAATTAGTCTGCCATTACAGATTAGTTTTTTTATGGAATACCGCTTACAATGAGCCTTTTGCATAAGGCATATATTGCTTTGGGGAGTAATTTACAGCATCCACAACAACAACTTGAGCAGGCGATAGCTTCTATTAATGAGCATGACATGATTTCGGTGATCATTAGCTCATCCTTTATACAGACAAAAGCTTTAGTGTTAGCGGGGAGTCCGCCACAGCCGGATTATTTGAATGCGGTGATTGAAATAGAAACAAAATTAGTAGTAGAAGAATTATTGCTGGTTTTACAAGGTATAGAGCAAGAGCAAGGGCGAGTTAGAACTCAGAAATGGTCGGCAAGAACCATTGATTTGGATATTTTATTGTTTGATGAACTGACTATTACAACCGAAAAGCTTACCGTGCCACATTCACAAATGTGTTTTCGTCACTTTGTACTAGAGCCACTCGCTGAGATTGCACCGGATGTAATCATTCCCCAAGCGGGGAAAGTGACTGATGTATTATCTTTAATTACAACAAAAAACATTTCATGAAAGGAACATAAGTGCGTTATAGCAATCATCACTTTTTAAAAATGAAACAAAACGGTGAAAAAATAAGCTGTTTAACTGCTTATGATGCTAGCTTTGCTTTATTAATGGAGCAGGCAGGCGTTGAAATTTTATTGGTGGGTGATTCTTTAGGAATGGTTATCCAAGGAAATGATAGCACGTTGAGCGTGACTATGGAGCAATTAATTTATCACTGCTCATGCGTTAGCAAAAATACCCAAAAAGCACTAATCATGGCTGATATGCCTTTTGCCACTTGTTATGATAAAAAAAGCGCCTACAAGAATGCCGCTAAATTAATGGCCCAAGGTGGTGCTCAAATGGTCAAAATTGAAGGCGGAAAAATTATGCAAGAAACCGTTGCCTATTTGAGCGAACGCAGTATTCCCGTATGCTCTCATTTAGGTTTGTTACCTCAATCTGTTTATCGCTTGGGTGGATACAAAAAACAAGGGAAAACAGCTGCAGAGTTTGAGCAAATTCTGCATGATGCGCAAGTATTAGAGCAAGCAGGTGCAGATATGTTGTTGCTCGAATGTGTGCCAAGTGAATTGACTAGTGCCATTACTTCAAGTGTCAGTATTCCAGTGATTGGGATTGGCGCGGGTAAATCCTGTGATGCGCAAGTTTTAGTCAGTTATGATGTGCTGGGATTAAGTGCTAATCAAGCACCTTCTTTTAGTAAAAACTTTTTGCAAAATACCTCATCCAGCAACCCTGTTTTACAAGCCTTTGAATCCTATGTTAAAGCGGTTAAAAATGGCGAATTTCCAACAAACTAGTTTAAAGTTATGATGCAAATTTTTTCAAATAAAAGAGAACTTAGTCACAAGATGTGCGAGTTAAAAAGCTCGGGCGAGAAAATAAATTTTGTTCCAACTATGGGAAATTTACATCAAGGGCATATACAACTGGTCAAACAAGCAAGTGCTTTACCCGGGAAGTGTATAGTCAGTATCTTTGTTAATCCTCTGCAATTTGGTGATAGTCAAGACTTAGCGCTTTATCCCCGTACATTAGCGCAAGATATTGAAAAATTAACGCCTTATTGTGATGTTCTGTTTACTCCAGAAAGTGATGAAATGTATTCTCAGCAATCAACTA
>CAYMMQ010000012.1:0-3247 GCA_964391585.1 uncultured Ectothiorhodospiraceae bacterium | reverse complement strand
AGCAATCAACTATGCAGTCAACGATGATGATTCGCTGTAATGAACTAGCAACATTGTGGGAAGGGAAAAGTCGTCCAGGGCATTTTGATGGAATGGCAACGGTGGTAGCAAAGTTATTTAATATTATCCAGCCAAGTACTGCTATTTTTGGACAAAAAGATTATCAACAATTGCTTATTATTCAACAAATGGTACGAGATTTAGACTTTCCGATTAACATTTTATCTCAGGCAATTGTTAGAGAAAAAAGTGGCTTAGCCATGAGCTCCAGAAATTCTCGTTTGACTATAGAGCAACGGCAACAAGCAAGTTTGCTGTATCAATGCTTATTGGAGTTGAAACATCGGCTAGCCTGTGACTCTGATTATCTAGCATTGCAACAACAGAGCATACATCAGCTAAATCAGCATGGTTTTGATTGTGATTATATTTGTGTGGTTGATGCTAATACCTTAGAGCCTGCAGTAGCCTCAACCGAGAAAAAAATTATTCTTGCTGCTGTAATTTTTCATGGGGTAAGATTGATTGATAATGTTGCCCTATTTTAACTAATTACAGATAACGAGACATATGCTATAATTTCCCTTCTGATATTTACAGCAAATATACGATCACATTTATTACCACGAACTCGAGCAAACTTATGACAACACAACCTATTGAAATTAAATCAACCGAAGCTTATCAACGTTTACAGTCTGAAAACAATGCCTTATTAGTTGATGTGAGAGCTTCTATGGAATATTTATTTGTTGGATACCCTAAAGGTTCTATTAATATTCCTTGGATTGATGCACCTGAATGGGAAGTAAATCCATCTTTTGTTAAAGAAATTAGACAATTACTTCATGGCGAAAGTTGTGGTAATGAACAAGAGCAACCTTCTGTTTTTTTGATTTGTCGCAGTGGAAAACGATCATTAGAAGCCGGCAAGCACTTAATTGACGCTAATATCTCAAATGTATACAACATCAGCGATGGCTTTGAAGGTGAACGTGATGAAAAATCGCAACGTAGTACCATCAATGGCTGGCGTTTTGAAGGACTTCCCTGGGAACAAAGCTAAATTCCAACTTTAATAACAAACACATTGCCCCTTGGCTTTTTGCTTAATACCAGGGGATTTTAGATAATAGTTGGGATAAAAGATGCTTGGAAAAAGTCCTGAAAAAATAAAAATAGCTTTAATCTGTGGCGTTAGCGGACAAGATGGTGCTTATTTATCGCAATTATTACTATCTAAGGGGTATAAAGTCGTTGGCACTTCCAGAGATATTAATAAAACAGAATTTAAACACTTAGAACAACTCAATATCCTTCCTCATATCCAGTTAAGAAATTTATTAACAGAGAATTTAGCCGCTGTTTTTGATTTATTAGAACATGTTCAAGCGGATGAAATATATAATTTAGCGGGGCAAAGTTCGGTCGGATTTTCTTTTGAATATCCTGTCGAAACCTTTACCAGCATAAGTATTGGGACATTAAATTTATTAGAAGCCATCAGGCGCTTAAAATTAAAAGCACGTTTGTTTAATGCCGGCTCAAGTGAATGTTTTGGAGAATCTACGGCATTACAGCCCCTTAATGAAAAGACTGCATTTTTACCACGCAGTCCTTATGCGGTAGCCAAAACATCGGCGTACTGGCAAATTGCTAATTACCGTGAAGCTTATGATATCTATGCTTGCACTGGGCACTTATTTAACCATGAGTCACCATTTCGCGGACAGCGCTTTGTGACCACGAAAATTATTAATACGGTGATTAATATTTATCGAGGAAAGCAATCATTACTTGAGTTAGGTAATGTGGATATTATTCGGGATTGGGGATGGGCCCCCGAATATGTTGAAGCGATGTGGAAAATGTTACAACAAGATAAAGCACAGGACTTTATTATTGCCACCGGTAAAAGCATCTCCTTAAGAAATTTTGTTAATATAGCCTTTGATTATTTTGGTTTGGATATACAGCAACACTTGCACTGTAATGAAAGTTTATTACGGCCAACAGACATCCGTTGCAGTTATGCAAACGTGTCTAAGGCCAATGAATTATTGGCTTGGCAAGCAAATACACAGGTTGAAGATGTAATTAAGATGATGATAGAAGATAAGTTAAAAGGAAACTAAAAGCAAATGAAAAAAGCACTAATAACGGGAGTAACAGGGCAAGATGGCGCCTATCTGGCAGAATTTTTATTAGAAAAAGGTTATGAAGTTCACGGTCTGAAAAGACGAACATCTTTGTTTAATACCGATAGAATTGATCATCTTTATCAAGAGCCACAAGAAGAGAACAAACGATTTTTTTTACATCATGGTGACTTAACCGATTCTTCAAGTTTGACTCGAGTCATTCAACAAGTAAAACCGGATGAGATCTATAATCTAGCGGCACAATCTCATGTGGCGGTCTCTTTTGAAGAGCCTGAATATACGGCTAACTCTGATGGTTTAGGGGCATTAAGAATTTTAGAAGCTATTCGTATTTTGGGCTTGGAAAAGAAAACCCGTTTTTATCAAGCATCTACCTCAGAATTATATGGTTTGGTACAAGAAGTACCACAAACAGAAAAAACACCATTTTATCCTCGCTCACCTTATGCCGTAGCAAAGTTGTATGCTTATTGGATCACGGTCAACTATCGTGAAGCTTATGGTTTATATGCTTGTAATGGCATTTTGTTTAATCATGAAAGTCCTCGTCGAGGGGAAACCTTTGTTACTCGTAAAATCACCCGAATTTTAGCAAGAATTGTCTTAGGTTTACACGAATGTTTGTACTTGGGTAACCTTGATGCAAAACGCGATTGGGGGCATGCTAAAGACTATGTGGAAATGCAATGGTTAATGTTGCAACAAGAAAAACCAGAAGATTTTGTCATTGCCAGTGGTGAGCAATATTCGGTCAGAGATTTTGTCAACAATGCAGCGGCCGAATTAGGTATTAGCTTAAAATGGCAAGGTCAAAACGAGCAGGAAATAGGTATTATAGACAGCATTAATAATGATGAAGTGCAGTGTAAAGTTGGCGATGTTATTGTTAAAGTTGATCCAAGATACTATCGTCCTGCGGAAGTAGAAAGTTTGTTAGGTGATGCCAAAAAAGCACAACAAAAGCTTGGCTGGACCCCGAAAATCAGCTTTGCTCAACTAGTTTCTGAAATGATGCAACATGATCTTGAACAAGCCAAAAAAGACAGCTTAATTCGTAAACATGGATATACTGCCTTTGATTATCA
>CAYMMQ010000011.1:21044-31539 GCA_964391585.1 uncultured Ectothiorhodospiraceae bacterium | reverse complement strand
TTGGTTTAAGTGATTGGGATATGGCAGCTGGCACCCTATTAATCCATGAAGCCGGTGGATTAATGAGTGACTTCTCCGCTGGTCATGAATACTTAGAAAGTGGCAATATTATTTGTGGTAATCCAAAAGTATTTAAACCCTTATTACAAAAAATTATTCCTTGTATGAAAAATAGTTTTGAAAAATAGTTTTTAAAAATAGGCCTCAAGTATGTGTTATTTGAAACGCTAATAGTATTGTACCCGTGATGATTCCCAGCATCACAGGTATATGCATTTCAATTAACACTAACTAATGAGAGCCACTATGTCTTCTATTACTCAATTAACACCTAGTTTGCGTCATAGTATCAATCAACGTAAACAAGCATATCGAGAAAAAAAATTACTTGAATTTGCCATGCAGGAATCCATAGCTAACATGGAAGAATTTCAGTTTATGCTTTTCCGTGATACTGAGTTAATGGGCATAGAGTCTTTTGAAATTTTATCTACTAACGATCAACAACCCGTTTGTTATGCTCATAACTAAAAACAACTCAATAGCAAGATAAGCAAAAAATAACCCCATGCTTATTTTCTCTTCGCAATAAATTAAGTTATACTTCCGCTTTATGATAAAACAAGCAATAAAAACTGATTGCTTGTTTTTTTTGCACCTCTAAAAAACACACAGCAAATTAAAGCGTATGACTAAGTTATCAACTGATTGGCAAGACAATATTCCTTCAACTGCAGACGTACAGCAACAGCTCGGTGAATTAGCTCAAGATGAATCTGAGCAGCTTGTCTCCAAAATAAAATCATTGCTTAAGGAAAAAAATGCCGTATTGGTTGCCCATTATTATACCCATCCAAGCTTGCAAGCGCTTGCTGATGAAACTGGTGGCTGTGTTTCAGACTCCTTAGAAATGGCACGCTTTGGTCAAGCAAGTAAAGCTGAAAAAATTATCGTTGCTGGTGTTCGTTTTATGGGTGAAACTGCAAAAATTCTTTCCCCTGAAAAAAAAGTTTTTATGCCTGATTTAGAGGCCACTTGTTCTTTAGATTTGAGCTGTCCGGTTGATGAGTTTAGTGATTTTTGCGATCAACACCCCGATAGAACAGTAGTGGTATATGCAAATACCAGTGCGGCAATTAAAGCGAGGGCCGATTGGGTTGTAACATCAGGTATTGCGACTCAAGTAGTTAAACACTTACAGCAGCAAGGCAAAAAAATTCTCTGGGCTCCCGATAGGCATTTAGGTAAATATATCCAACTTAGCACTGGCTCTGATATGTTACTTTGGCAAGGCTCCTGTGTGGTACACGATGAATTTAAAGCTGAAGCCTTAATAAGGATAAAAGAAAAACATCCTGAAGCAAAAATTTTAGTTCACCCAGAATCTGCTTATACTCTGGTTGAAATGGCTGATGTAGTTGGTTCAACCACGCAACTTATCGAAGCGGTTAAAACATTAGATAGTCCAAGCTTTATCGTGGCTACGGATAATGGTATTTTTTATAAAATGAAACAATCAATGCCTGATAAATTACTGATTGAAGCACCAACCGGTGGTGCAGGAGCTACCTGTACCATGTGTGCGCATTGTTCATGGATGGCAATGAATGATCTTAAAGGTGTTTTGCATGTTTTAGAAACAGCAGAAAATGAAATTTTTGTGGAAGAAACGATCCGTCAACAAGCATTTTTATCTACTCAACGCTTGCTTGATTTTTCAGCTTCTTTAAAAAAATAATTTATAATAATATTTCATCATTCACTTTTATTTGTTGATCACTCACCACTTGGGGCAATTGACACAAAACATTTTGTCCAAAAGTTACCCCAGCTTTTTGTTTGCGGTATTGACTTAAAGTAGCCAAAGGCTCTTTACCAGTGATTTCGCCCGTGTTTGGATCAATAGTCGTCATCACACAACGGCTACATGGTTTAACCACAGAAAAAATAATGTCATTAATCTTAAAATCTTTCCAGCTATCTTCAGCATAAGGCAGGCAGTTTTTCACCACCATATTTGGCCTAAAATGCGACATAGTAACAGGGGTTTCTAATCGATTATTTAAGTCTGCTAAAGAAGCTTCACTAACTAATAACAAAGGGAAGCCATCGGCAAAACGAGTTTGTTGTTGCCGTTTAGCATAAGCTGGATCAACTAATCTCTTGGTTGTTTCTGGCATATAAACTAAGCGACATTTAATATTTAATATCTCACTGAACCAGTGGTTAATCTGCTCGCTTAAAACAATTGCATCCACATCATCTTGCCACACTCTGACTATCATTGGAGAATGATTATCAGCCTGCTCTAAAAAAGGAATAAATAAAGGCTGTTTTTGCGGATAAGTTACGATTAAACCATTCGATTCAATAGCCACTTCAAACAAGGCCATTTTAGTATATTTACGTTGGCTAAGAAAAAGGCCATTCTCATCAACTAACATCCACTGACGATCCAGTAAAATACCTTTGTTATCAATTTGAGCTTGCGTTAAAGAAATTCCAGCCATTGATTTGATTGGATAAACCCAAATTTGTGACAAACTAACCATGCTCTCTAACTCCAAATATCTAAGTGATTCATCTCATTTAAACTGCAAATAGTAAAATGGGCTGGTTTGATGTATTTAGGCCAAGGCTGTTGCTCTCGATTAATCCAAATAGAGCGAATGCCGGCGATGTGAGCGCCAAAAATATCAGAAACAGGATCGTCTCCCACATGGATCATTTCATCCTTGGCAATACCTGCTTTTTTGATAATATCATAAAAAATTTTGGGGTGAGGTTTTTCCACCCCTGCTTGAGCTGCAGACCAGGAAAACTCCATCACTTTTGCCAAATCAGTCGGTGTTTGATATATATCAGCATTGCCATTCGTTATACTGACAAGACGAAAAGTTCTGTGTAACTGGCTCAGTACCGGTAAAACATCACCATACAAAGTGACGTTATTTCTAGCTTGATAATAAAGAGCAAAGGCATCAGCAACAAATTGTTGTGTTTGTTCGGGGGAGTAAGCAAATTCTTTAGCCAGTTCAAACAAAGATAAGCGACGTACTGCACTAATATTATGGGACAAATGCAGATACTGCTGTTTCAAGGTATCACGTTTTAACCCAAGTTGCTTAATAGTATATTGCTTAGCAATAGTAGGATGGTGCGTTAAAAGCCAATGATGAACGATTTCTTCAGCACGATGAATGGTTCCCATACAGGGCCATAAGGTATCATCGAGATCAAAACTAATCAGTTTAATTGCCATAAGCAATAAAAAAAAGATGGCGGAGTGGACGGGACTCGAACCCGCGACCACCGGCGTGACAGGCCGGTATTCTAACCAACTGAACTACCACTCCCAGTTGAAGGTGCGTATTCTACGACAATTAAAATGATTATGCTAGTCATTTATCAACTATTTTAAACTTTTTTAAACTTTTTTAAAGAGGTACTCTAAAAGCTAAAATTTTGAGCCCATGCCACCCATCATTCCTGGTGGTATTTTCCCTTGCAAACCACGCATCATATTTCTCACTCCACCTTTTGAGAATTTTTTCATCATCTTTTGCATTTGTTTAAATTGTTTTAATAAGCGGTTTAAATCTTGAACTTGGGTGCCTGAACCCATGGTGATCCGTCTTTTTCTTGAACCTTTTATTTGCTCAGGACGAATTCTTTCAAAAAGAGTCATTGAATCAATCATCGCTTCAATTTTAATTAACTCCTTATCATTCACCTGATTTTTTACCTGATCAGACAAACCTGAAACACCTGGCAATTTATCCATCATGCTACTCATGCCACCCATTTTTTTCATTTGTTGCAATTGATCTTTAAAATCATTTAAATCAAAATTTTGCCCTTTTTTCAGCTTAGTTGCTAATTCCTTAGCTTTTTGATGATCAACTTTTTTCTCAGCGTCTTCAATAAGAGATAAAACATCCCCCATACCCAAAATACGAGACGCAACTCGATCAGGATGAAAAGCTTCTAGGGCTGTTGTTTTTTCACCCACACCTAAAAACTTAATTGGTTTCCCGGTAATTTGACGAATAGATAAAGCAGCCCCCCCCCTAGCATCACCATCGGTTTTCGTTAAAATAACGCCAGTAATTGCCAAAGATTCATTAAATACTTTTGCCGTATTAGCCGCATCTTGCCCGGTCATACTATCTACGACAAACAATGTTTCAATTGGTTTTATTTGCTGATGAATAGCTTGTATTTCAGCCATCATTTCTTCATCAATGTGTAAACGACCGGCAGTATCAATAATCACCACATCAGCATAATGTTTTTCAGCATATTCCACAGCATTTTTGGCAATATCTACTGCTTTTTGCGAGGTATCACTAGGAAAGAACTCAGCACCGACTTCATTAGCTAAGGTTTGTAGTTGCTCTATCGCCGCTGGACGATAGATATCCGCACTAGCGACTACCACTTTTTTCTTTTGCTCTATTAACCAGCGAGAAAGTTTTGCCACACTGGTAGTTTTACCAGAGCCTTGTAAACCCGCCATTAAAATAACCGCAGGAGGCTCAACCGACAAGTTTAAAGCATCATTTGACTCACCCATCATAGTTACAAGTTCGTCATTGACGATTTTTATAAATGCTTGCCCTGGTGTTAGGCTTGATAAGACCTCTTTACCAATGGCTCGATTTTTAACGTGCTCAATAAAAACCTTAACAACTGGTAAGGCTACATCAGCTTCCAATAAAGCCATTCTCACATCACGCAAGCTATCTTGAATATTATCTTCTGATAAACGAGCTTGCCCTTTTAATTTTTTTAATGTTGCTGTTAAGCGTTGTGATAAATTGTTAAACATAAATAAGTCTTTCCTGAAGTTTTGTTAAATAATCATTCATAGTTTAAAATCCCCCATGAGAATGCATATTACTTGTCACCAAGCTAACGAATACCGTAGCCTGGATTAGCGAAGCGTAATCCGGGAATTAAATCAACAATAGCGGATAATGCGATGCTCATCCACCCTACTAAAGTCTCGCCCCCTTTAGGGATGCATATTAGCAATAATAATGTCTATGCCCATGATGCTTGTAATCTTAAGAACTTATAAATAAATTTCTAAACTCAGTCTGCATTTTCAATGATTACGAGTATATATGCATTTATTTTTATTATTAGTTGGAGTAGTATACCACCATCTTGTTTTAAAAATTGAAACCAACATGCATATCATTACCCTTATTGTCGCTTTTTCATTTTTCCTAGCTAGTATTTTATTAGTCCGCAAAGTCATTTCACAAACCATTGTTCAAGATCAACCTGATAAATTTATTTTGGGTTTAGTCTGTATTAGTGAAGTGCTTTTCTTGGTGTTAGTCACAAATAATACCTTACAAGAAACCGGGATAAACTTTTCCTTTGTTAATATTTTCTCGCTGGTTTCGGCCTTAATCGTTTTATTATATATTCTGTCTTCATTTAATAAACCCGTGGAAATTCTCGGCATTCTTATCTTGCCCATTGCTGTAATTTCTATCTTGCTTCAATATTTTAGCCCTAACTTTTTTAGCATTAATAATGCGTCTAATGGGCTACAATTTCATATTTTATTATCCTTGCTGGCATATAGCTTATTAGCCATTGCAGCCTGCCAAGCGATTTTATTATCCATACAAAATGGTTTATTAAAGAAGCGTCAAACCAGTGGTTTTATTCGCTCCCTGCCCTCACTTGAAAGTATGGAAAAACTGCTTTTTCGTATTATTTCTTTAGGTTTTATCTTACTAACCTTAGGTTTATTTAGCGGCGTACTTTTTATCGAAAATATCTTTGCTCAACATCTGGTACATAAAACCGTATTATCCATCGTTGCATGGATATTATATGGCTTATTATTATGGGGAAATTTAAAGTTTGGCTGGCGTGGTAAAAAAGCAGTCCAATTAACCATCAGTGGTTTTATCTTCTTAATGCTGGCATATTTTGGCAGTAAGTTTGTGAGTGAGTTGATTTTAAATATACGCTAGGATTTTTTGCTATAGTCTCTACCCCATTAAGAGTTATACCCCCATTATTGGAAATAAATGGCTCAGTTTAACCCTTTAGACAAAATACACTTAATTTATAGACCTGAAAAATGCTCATATTATTCAATTCTCAGCGACTCTCTGCGAAATAGTCTTTATTTAAATCTCTCTCAACCGGCTATGTGCTTATTAGCATCAAGCAGTATCAGTTCATGGGAACTACAGTCAAATACCAAAAAAAAATCGGTAAATGTTAAGATCAGTGGATCTGTTTATATAAATAATTTAACTATGGCTAAAAATATGGCTGTGCAAGGTTACGGCATTGTTGCATTGCCTCGTTTTATCGCACAGGATGAGATTATTCTAAATCGTATTAAACGTGTTCTAGATGACTGGCACCCCAAATGCTTGAATAATTTGGAATTCTTGCGCGAATATTTCCCTCAATAAAAAAAGGAATTAAGAACTATGTTTACTCTCTTTAAAAAAATTGAAGATGTAGCTGAATCAGGTAGTAAGGGCGATTTTGTTAAATTCGGTGTTGTTATCATTTTCATGATCTCGGTGCTCATTATGAGTTCTAATTCCACAGGTGAAATACCACCTAATGTATTTTTAGTTGTTGCCGCTCTTTTTGGTGCCTATATGGCAATGAATATAGGTGCCAATGATGTCGCTAATAATGTTGGCCCTGCGGTTGGATCCAAGGCTTTGACTCTGGGTGGTGCAATCGTTATTGCAGGTATTTTTGAAGCAAGTGGTGCTTTAATTGCTGGCGGTGATGTTGTTGGGACCATAAAAAAAGGAATCATTGATATTAATGCTTTTGGTGGTGATAGCAATAGCTTTATTTGGGCGATGATGGCAGCTCTTCTTTCCGCAGGTTTATGGTTAAATTTAGCAACAAAATTTCGTGCCCCCGTATCAACTACGCATTCAATCGTTGGTGGCGTGATGGGAGCAGGTATTGCCGCAGGAGGTTTTGCTATTGTTTCTTGGGGAACAATGGGGAAAATTGCCGCTTCATGGGTAATCTCTCCTGTTTTAGGGGGGATAATTGCGGCTATTTTTTTATACTCAATAAAGAAAAATATCGTTTTTAAAGAGGATAAAATAACTACTGGAAAACAATGGATTCCAATTTATGTTGCCATCATGACCTGGGCATTTACTACTTATCTAACACTAAAAGGTCTTAAGAAAATCTGGCCTCAAATTGTTGATATTTTAGTTTTTTTACCTGATGAGAAAAAACCCAGCTTTATGGTAGCTGCAATTTTTGGGCTTATTCTTGCAGTTATTGTTTATTACTTTGTAAACAAGTGTATTGCAAAAAAAGAACACCTAACTAACGATAGAGCGAGTATTAATAAATTATTTACAATTCCGCTTATTTTTGCGGCAGCTCTGTTAAGTTTTGCTCATGGTGCAAATGATGTTGCGAATGCGATTGGTCCTTTAGCCGCAATCAGTGATGCGATAACAACAGGCGGTATTTCATCAAAAGCGAGTATTCCTCTTTGGGTGATGGCAGTTGGAGCTATAGGTATTGTTGTTGGTCTTGCTTTATACGGACCAAAATTAATTAAAACCGTAGGTAGCGAAATTACTGAGCTTGATCAAATGAGAGCTTTTTCTATTGCAATGGCAGCAGCTATTACCGTTATCCTTGCTAGTCAATTAGGACTTCCTGTAAGCTCAACACATATTGCACTTGGTGGTGTCTTTGGTGTTGGTTTTTTAAGAGAATATTTACAAGATCATAAAGAAGTGATTAAGCTGGATGATGAAGAGCAAAAGTTAGAAGAAGAAGAAAACAAGCTCGAACAACATCGCGCTGATCTGCAAAAGTTACTTGATATACCAGAAGAGAGTAAAGATAAAAAAACATATAAACAGATTGGTAAGCTTTATGAAATGGTTGAAAAAGAAGAAAAAATTCTTGAAGATGAAAGAGATATTGTTGACTCTTTACAAAGAAAAAAATATGTTAAGAGAGCTGCACTTAAAAAGATTATTGCTGCTTGGATAACCACAGTGCCAGTTGTGGCAATTCTTTCGGCAAGTATTTATTTCATGATAAGAGGTATCATGCTGTAATGGTTCAATAATTTTTTAGTAGCACAGTAGAGTAACTTTTTACTAAAATCTGTACTACTAAAAGAGAGCTATATTGAATAAGAACTTTCTAGTTATTCATCATTTGCATTGGTGCTATTAATAAAGACACAACACAAAAAAAATGCCCCAATAAGTAATGTGAAGGACGTGCTTTCATTTTTTATTTTGCTTTGTATCCACGTCCATATGTTATTGCCAATTATTAAAACTGCAAACAAGCCAAATAAAATTGTATACATCCAATATAATCGCTTAACGGTTAACTCACTTTCCAAGGCCACCACAATAATTTTATTATGAGTCGGTTCTAATGAGCGATCAACAATTAATATATCATTGGGGTGACTTTTATCTGAAGCGGACTGATAGCCACATAGGAGCTGCTAATACAAATTAAAAAAGTAAATATAAAATTTATGAATATTTTGATTGCTTCCTAATTTTGATACACTTCAGCTCGGTGAGCTACTTTAACGACAAAAACAATTAACTCAAAATCCTGTATTTCATAAATAATTCGGTAAATTCCTTGCCGTACTCTATATCGTTCTTGACCAGAAAGCTTAATGCATCCCTCAGCTCTTGGGTTTTTACATAATAGATCAATACGTTCTAATATCCGAGCAATATCCTTATTTGGAATACTCCGCAAATCTTTAGCAACTGATTTTTTAACAACAATATTATAATTTGCCATGTGCTTTCAAATCTTCAAGCAACTCTTCATAGCTAAGAATCGATTCATTTTTCCTTTCTTCAAAAACAGATAAATCCTCTTGATCCTCTCGTAAACTAATACGAATAGCTTCATTAACAACTTCTGAAACTGATTGATGCGTAGTTGCTGCTTTAACTTTCAAAGCATGGTGAATAGCTGGCTCAAAATAAACTGTTGACCTTTTTGATAACTCGCTCATGATAAAACCTCCTGACAAAAGTCTATACTACACTTTATTATAGTAGTTTCTTTTATCTTCAAAATAATCACTGAGATATTCGCTTCCTACCACTAAAAGCATAACCCAAAGTTGAACCATCCACATACTCTAACTCTCCACCTAAGGGAACGCCATAGGCAATCCGACTAAGCTGAATGGGAGAAGAATGTAGTTCATTAATAATATAATTCGCCGTACCTTCGCCCTCAACCGTGGTATTGGTTGCTAGGATAATTTCCTCATATTCTTTGCTTTTGATTTGCTCAAACAATTGAGGTAGATGCAACTCTTCTGGCCCGATACCATCTAAGGGGGATAAATTTCCCATCAACACAAAATAACGTCCCTTAAATACCCCCGCTTGCTCGATGGCAAAAACATCTGCAGGTGTACTAACTATACAAAGAGACTTACTATTTCGTGTTGGATCAGCACAAATATTACATTCATCTAACTCTGTTAATAAATGGCAAGAGCGACAATGCTTTACTTTGTCTACCGCTGTTTGCAAAGCTGTTGCGAGTTGTTGTGCTGCTAACCTATTTCTTTCTAATAGATAATAAGCCATACGAGTAGCCGATTTATTGCCCACACTGGGCAAAACCATTAATGCATCAATTAACTTTTGAATTAAAGGATCATGAACGGATTGAGACATAGCTTGCTCCCTTAAAAAGGAAGTTTAAAACCAGGTGGCAAATTCAAACCATCTGTCATTCCTGACATTCTACCTTGAGAAGCCGATTCAACTTTTCTAGTAGCATCATTAAAAGCTGCTGCCACCAAATCTTCTAACATTTCCTTATCTTCCATCACCGTATCATCAATGCTGATTTTTTTAACATCATGGCGCCCCGTCATAATCACTTTTACCATACCTCCACCTGACTCACCTGAAACTTCAATATTGGCAATTTCTGCTTGCGCTTTTTGCATATCTTCTTGCATTTTTTGCGCTTGTTTCATTAAATTCCCTAAACCACCTTTCATATTTTTTCCTTTTATTAAATTTAAAACGTCATTAGTTAGTCATTTTGAGCTATAGGTTTAATCGATGCGTGAATAATTGTTGCTGAAAATGTTTGTATTAATTCTTTTAATCTCTCATCTTGATAAATTGATTTTTCAGCAAATTCTTGTTGCTGTTCTTTGTATGAATTATCTAATCGCCTTGGGGTGGTTTCCTGCTTTTTCTCATCAATTTTATCAACAAAAGCGACTGATATATTAGCATACTGCTTGCTTTGCTGAAAATAGTTTTTCAACAAGGTCAAAATTAGCTGTTGGCATTTGCTATCAAATAAATGTTCATGTTGCTGATCATAACCTATACGTAAAATTAACAACTTCTGATCCGCGTTAAAACTCTCAATAAAACTATCAATGAAGCAATGATGTAATAACTCATTTTCAAACTCATTGCTCGGCAACTGA
>CAYMMQ010000011.1:0-20944 GCA_964391585.1 uncultured Ectothiorhodospiraceae bacterium | reverse complement strand
ATCAATGAAGCAATGATGTAATAACTCATTTTCAAACTCATTGCTCGGCAACTGATCGATGAGTTGTTGCCAATATTGTGGCCAACTTTCTTGCTTTAACCCCTCTTGGCTAAATAAAATTGGGCTTATAATTTCTTCAGTATTTTCAGTTGCATTGTTTTCAGTTGCATTGTTTTCAGTTGCATTGTTTTCAACTGAGTTGTTTTCAATTGGATTGTTTTCACTAGCAACTATTTCATTAACCATATTTTCAGCAGGCTTACTTTCAGGAACATTACTTTCAGGAACATTGCTTTCAGGAACGTTGCTTTCAGGAACGTTGCTTACATGAGCAGTCACTATTCTTTCAGCTTGTTGCTGACTTGCTTCAATCTCACTATTATCAGTATAGCGTTCACGACTTAACTCTTGCAGTTCATTTTCAATCTCTAAGGGATGATTTTCAACGGAGGGAATCAATAAGGTTGATGCTTGCTCAGTTAGGCTGTTTTTTTTTTCTATATTGGCTGCTGTTGCCACTATATTTTCAGCAGTTACAGGCTCTACAACTACAGGTTCAACCTCACTGAGTTGTAGCTTAATCTCTCCCATAGGGGCAAACGTTAACATCCGCAAAAATGTCATTTCCAAAGCAGCATTTGCTAATGGACTAATTTGTAAATCATTATAACCATTTAGGGCAATTTGATAAAAAAGTTGCACATCTTCTTGAGCTACCTTGTCAACTATTTGCTGTAATAGTGGTGATAATAAAGGGGATCTTTCTTGAGTAATTTCAGGAACAAATTGCAACATTGCCAGTTGTTGTAATTGACTGATCACTTCAGATAATACCGTTCTTGCCTCAATGCCTAAGTCCAGTACTTCATGTAATTTGCTTATCAGTGCTGAAGCG
The DNA here is from genome assembly GCA_964391585.1 of uncultured Ectothiorhodospiraceae bacterium. Taxonomy (GTDB): domain Bacteria; phylum Pseudomonadota; class Gammaproteobacteria; order GRL18; family GRL18; genus JADGAU01. The sequence continues at coordinate 20,049 of CAYMMQ010000011.1, read as the reverse complement.
TTTTTTTCAAATAAAGCCAGCAATAACTCATCCATTTGCCTCGTAGCAATATTCCCCAACATATCATCAATAGTGCTCAGTTGTATTTGCTTGGCATCATAGGAAATTGCTTGATCCAATAAACTTAAGGCATCACGCATCGAACCATCTGCAGCAGTGGCTAAACTGCTCAAACCAGCTGATTGATATTCAATTTTTTCTTGTTGTAAAATATATTCTAACTGCTGAACAATTTGCTTAACAGTGAGTCGTTTAAGGTTGAATTTTAAACAACGAGACAAAACAGTAACAGGGAGTTTTTGCGGATCAGTAGTCGCTAATAAAAATTTAACATGAGCAGGAGGCTCTTCTAAAGTTTTTAACAAGGCATTAAAACTATGGTTTGATAGCATGTGCACTTCATCAATAAGATAGATTTTAAAGCGCCCTCTTGCAGGTCCGTATTGAATATTTTCTAATAGCTCGCGGGTATCTTCCACTTTTGTTTTTGAAGCGGCATCAACTTCAATCAAGTCAATATGTCGACCTTCGTTAATCTCCACACAACAATCACAAACACCACAAGGTTCTTTCACTATCCCTTGTTCACAATTTAATGACTTTGCTAAAATCCTAGCTATCGTTGTTTTTCCAACACCTCGAGTGCCACTAAATAAATATGCATGATGTAAGCGATCGCTTGCTAATGCATTAGATAAGGCTTGACTAACGTGTTCTTGCCCCATAAGGGTGGAAAAATTAGTAGGTCTATATTTTCTGGCTAATACCTGATGTGACATAATTTTTATTTTTTAGACTAAGGGAATCGAGCAACCAGGTAAAATAAGTGCATAATCAACACAATATTAATACCAAGAAATTAACTCAATAATGATTAATTCATTTTGTTCTGGTGAATAATACGAAAAATCGCTAAAATTGACAATTGTTTCTCACTTATTTATCTATAAAATATTTTGTTTAAAATTAAACCACTCTCTTTTCTGTTATTACTACTGCTTCTTTGTTTACTCAGTTTTATCTTTGCCTTAAGCAGTGGCAGCATGAGTATTGATTACGCCAACCTTTGGCAGGCATTATTTTCTACACAACATTCTGTCGAAGAAGTACTAATCTTTGATTTACGCCTTCCTCGTGCATTAGCCGCATTTGCCTGTGGTGGCTTACTTGCCCTTGCAGGTTTATTGATGCAAGTGCTGATCCGTAACCCTCTAGCCGATCCATATGTATTAGGCATTTCAGGTGGAGCATCAAGTTTTGCCATTATCGCCATGATAATGGGACTTAGTGGACTGATGATTAATAGTGTGGCATTTATTGGTGCTTTACTATCAAGTTATTTGCTTTTTCTATTTGCCAAAGATGAATATGGAATTAATATTTCCCGCTTATTACTGAGCGGAATTGTTATGGCTTCTGGTTGGGGAGCCTTGATTAGTTTTTTATTAATTGTCTCACCTATTGAAAAAATTCAAGGAATTTTATTCTGGTTAATGGGGGATCTCAATTATGACAGTCCTTTATTGCCCGCTTACCTGATCTTGTCTTTGGGTTTTATAATAACTATGTCTTTTGCCAGTCAATTAAATATTATGGTGTGGGGAAACATCCATGCTCAAAGCCTGGGCGTTAATAGTAAAAAAATTCATGTTTTACTCTTTATTACCGCATCTGCTTTAACCGCAATAGCAGTTACTACAGCTGGGGCTATTGGTTTTGTCGGTTTAGTGACTCCCCATTTAATGCGTCTTGTAATGGGTACTGATCATCGAATTCTTATACCCGCTTGTTTACTTGGAGGTGGTAGCTTATTGGTTTTTGCCGACACCCTAGCGCGGACGATTTTTTCACCACAACAATTGCCAGTGGGCATTTTAACCGCTACACTTGGGGTTCCAGTTTTTTTATATTTATTACATAAAAACAAATAATTTAACATTTTTGAGAAAGCCATGTCAGAAAAAGAAATTCCAACTTCACTCAACGACTCTGATAATACCCCCAGAAAAACCCCTAGCAACAATCCGCTCAAGGGAGCTTCTTATCTATTAGGCTCATTACCGTTAATGATGCAACCGGGTATTAAACACTTTGTTTTTATTCCCTTATTTATTAATATTGCCTTTTTCTCTGTTGCCTTATATTTGGGGATCAGCTACTTTGACAGTTTTATGGCAAAATGGTTGGATTTTTCTCATTTATGGGAATGGCTTGCCACTATTTTAAACTATATTAAACCACTATTATGGTTAGTTTTTTTATCCGTTTATCTGATTATTGTCTTTTATAGTTTTAGTGTTTTTGCCAATATTATCGCAGCGCCTTTTAATAGCTTGTTAGCAGAAGCAACAGAAGCTTATTTGCTTGGTAAAAAAAATGAAAGCTCCAGCAGTATCAGTCAAATTTTAAAAGATATATTACCGATTATTTGGAGTGAGATTAATAAACTGATGTATTTTTTACTCAGAGCATTACCCATCTTAGTGTTGTTTATTATCCCTCTAACCACCGCAATAGCTCCTTTTTTGTGGTTTGCTTTTAATGCTTGGATGATGTCATTGCAATATATGGACTATCCGATGGGTAATCATAACTTAAGCTTCAAACAACAAAAACAATTGCAACAAAAACAACGTTTTTTTTCTCTTGGATTTGGCTCTAGTGTATTAGTAGCAACCATGATCCCAGTAGTAAACTTCTTGATTATTCCTGTTGCGGTTATTGCATCAACCAAAATTTGGTTGGAGCATTATAAAGGGAAAGTCGCCTTGCAAAATAACGCATGAGAAAATGAACAGGAATTATTCACTATGAATACGCAACAACAATTCCGCTTCAGCATGGGATAGATGACAATTTTGAATGATTTCTTCAATGTCCGCCCCCCGCTCAACTAAAGCAATTGCTTGCTGAATTGGCTTTTCCGTTTGATCGCGCAGATCAATTTCATCTTGGCGACTATCTAAGTGATGAATTTGACGGGAGATATGATTAACTTGCTCACCAATATCAACAGTGACATTCCCAAGGCTTTGAACATCTTGCATCAAACCACTTAAGCGAGAAAACAGTTTAGTATTGAATTTTTTTAAATGAAAAATTTCCTTTTTCAAATAAAGCACCATGAAAAAAGTACCAATAAGCCCAAGTGAAAGTGATGATACCAGAATGATCAGAATTAAGGTTGGATCCATAAATTATCATCTATATTAAAGTTAAATACGTCATCAAGCCAAGCAAAAGCTAGACATTTATAATAGGGATGATATAAGAGTTTATACAATTTCGTCAATATGATTTTGAACTATCTCATCTTTATTTGTTTCATTTTCTTCTTCATCTTGCTCCTCTTCCTCTTCCTCTTCCTCTTCAAGGTAAACCCTAAGGTTTTTCTCATGGGAATTTTCTTTAACGGGATCATGATGATGTTCGGGGGTGGTGTCACTATGTTGCTCAGAATGAGACTCATGCTGTTGATGTTTTGATTTATTTTTTTCTTTATCCGATTTACGTCTAACAGCATTCACTGTCGGTAATTGAATGATCGGATCAATTTTAAATACATCAGACATAAACTTAACCCCCGAGAATCTAACAAAATATCACTTTTTGCTTGTCCGATAGAGCTAAAAAATTTAATAACAATTCTCTAGCCCAATTAATAACCTTCCATCTCTGCCCATTCATCTTCAGTAAGTAATTTTGAAATATCCACTAAAATAATAAGATCAGATTTGGCACTATAAACTCCTAAAATATATTTCGAAGTATCAGTATTACCAACATTTGGGGTAATTTCAATACCTGATTTAGGAATATCAGCAACTTCGGCAATCGCATCAACTAAAATACCAACACTTTGTTCTTCCGTTTCAATCACAATAACTCGTGTATTTTCATCCAAAGCTTTTGTCTGCAAGCCGAAACGTAAACGTGTATCAATAACAGTAACCACGTTACCACGAAGATTAATAATGCCAATTACAAAATCTGGAGCACCTGGAACGGGAGCAATTTCAATATTTCTTAAAACTTCTTTCACATGCATCACTTCTATGCCGTACTTCTCACCTTCTAACATAAAGGTAACCCATTGAGAGATCTGCTCTATTTCTTGATTATCGTTGTCCGCTTCCATGGAAACTCCTTAAAATTAACTTAGATTAACTTAGAATAACTTAGCTGAAAAATATACCTTCTTATATTCATATCGGCAATGTGTAATAATTATTTAATTATAGAGGTAAATAAATTTGCTATTAGCAAGAAAAAACACTTCCGATCCCGGTATCTAACATTTTAGTAAACTCTTTTGTATCGAGCAAAGCACACATTTGTTCCTTCACAGTACCATACAGCCATCTCCTGCTGGTTCTTGAACTACGCCATTTTACATCTTCTGCCATTAAAGTCACAATTCCAATCACTTTATCACATGCTAAACCCCAGCGTTCATCATCAATAATAATCACGTTTTTTAATTCTGTTCTATTTTGTTCAAATGTAGCAATTCGTTGTGATGGAATAACTTGCTGTAAGGTATCGATAACCGGGACATTTTTAGCTTGATGTCGCACTATACCTAAGTGCCATTTGGGCTGGCCGGGCATTTTGTTTATAAACTTTTCATCCCAAACAATAATACTATTTAAATCATTTACCGGCAACGCAAGCTTTAAACCCGCCACAGAGAATATCATTACTTGAAAACTAGGATTGGCCCATTCAGGAGAATACTCGGCAAGTTGCGGTTTACTTAATTCTTCGATCGTTTTTAAAGATTGTTCTAATTCAATTTTTAACTTTTGATTCTCATCATTTTTTTGAGCGATTTTTTGTTTTAACTCATGAGTATAAATTTGATGTTTTTTATTTTCAATCGCAGTGATTTCTTCATCACTTGGTATTCGTGGCAAAAAAAGGCTCAGATCAAGCATAGGCGCTTCATCACCTTCATCATAGTTGACTTTTTCTTTCGGTTTGACTACTTTACTTTTTTTCTGTTGTAAAAGTTTAGTGTCAATGATTGTTTCTTTTTCAACACTATCTTCTAAAAGATCGTCATCCATTGAAACATCCAGCAAAGAGCCCACATACAAGGACAAAGCTTCGTTCTGAGTGACTAATATTTTTTCTGATTTTTTATCTAACTTATCCATAACAACCTCATGAAGTTTGGTTAATTAAAGAATCAAATAACACACTATAAGATACAGCACCTCGACTTCTGACGGCATGTATTGGCAGTGGTATACCTAATTGAGAAGCCTCTCGAAATTTAGTATCAACTGGGATCATAGTAGTCGCCAATTTATTTGCCGGATATTTTTCCTTTATCACTCTCAGTGTTTCAATAGATGCTCTTGTTCTACGGTCAAACATAGTAGGAATAATCGAATAATGTAATGGACGTTTTCTTGCTTTATTAATCATAGCAAGCGTATTTAACATTCTGTCTAATCCTTTTAACGCAAGAAATTCTGTCTGCACCGGGATCAATAAACTATCACAGGCCGCTAAGGCATTAATCATCAGTACGCCTAGCATTGGAGGACAATCAATAAAAATATGTTGATATTCTGTTTGTAATTTAATTAAAGCTCTAGCCAACACTAAACCCATACCATCTTTGGTCCCAAGCTGACGATCTAAGGTTGCTAAGGCTGTTGAAGAAGGCAATAAAGATAAGTCACTAAAGCGAGTTTTAACTATCAAATCATGGATAGAAAATTTTTCTTGATTTGCTGCTTGTTGAAATAATTGATAAACCCCTTGTTCAAGGGTATCAGGATCCAAGCCAAAATAACTGCTCATAGAGCCATGAGGATCTAAGTCAACTAATAAGGTTTTCTGCTCACGAACAGATGCCCAACCCGCTAAACTAATTGCAGTTGTTGTCTTACCTACTCCACCTTTTTGATTTGCTACAGCCCAGATCACAATGATTTTCCTTCTATATATCCATAGATTAAAGCAAATTTTATGCCCACTCTCGGATTATAACTCAATCAATGGTGCTGTTTTAGCTTGTTTGTTAGAAAATTTCTCAACTTCATTGAGCTTCTTAGTACCATCAGGCTTCACCTGTGTCACTTTTTTAGAGTTTTCACTACCTAAAATAACAATGGCTACTCGTCGATTTTCTGTACGCCCTACCTCATCATCATTGCTTGCTTTAGGTCTATGTTCACCAAAACCAATTGCCTGCATATTTTCAGGATTTACCCCATCTTCTTCAAATAAATGTACCACACTTGCAGCTCGGGAAGATGACAATTCCCAGTTTGATGGAAACCTTGGTGTATTAATGGGGACGTTATCGGTATAACCTTCTATTTGCAACTGATTCGGGTAGACTTTAATAATATTAGCTAGTTTGACCAAAATATCTTCAGCGTCTTCTGATAAAATCGAACCTCCACTTTCAAATAAGATACTAGACTTTATTTCAATTTCCAACCAATTTTCATTTTGATTAAGATTGATCAACCCCTCATTCATTAAATCTTGAACAGCACTGCTAACTTCTTTTGAAATTTCTGTTAAGGTGGGATTATCTTGTTCGGATTGATCTTTTTTTGTTTGATCTTTTTCAGCTTGTTCTTTAGCACTGTCAAAGTTTTCTTCTGATGGCACGGGCAATTCAATTAAACTTTCAGAGTTTGGAATAAATTGTTCGGTTAATTCACTTTGAAAATCAATTACATTCTGGCTTGATTCTTTCAATTTAAAAGAATCACTCAATGAGTCTGATAAAATTCGATGTTTACCATTATTGACAGAAGAAATGGCATACATAACAACAAAAAAAGCAAACAACAAAGTCATAAAATCGGCATAAGAAACCAGCCATCTTTCTAAATTGACTTCTTCTTCACCTTTTCTACGCCGTCTACTCATTATTTAATGTTTCCACGAATTAGGTATATACCTATTTATTCTTAGAGCTGCAGGGAGGCCATCAAGCCTCATGATTGTATATAAATACATTATTGAAGCGAGATGGTATAGACAATGAAGCTGCAGATTCACTGATAATGGCTATATTATTCACTTCTTAAAGTATTACCCTTAGTTTTATCCAAATAACCATCAAGCTTACGTTCAATATTTCTTGGATTCTCACCTTCGCTAATAGCAATCAATCCATCAATCACCATTTCTTTATAACGCGACTCTTCCAATACTATCATTTTTAATTTATTGGCAATGGGAATATACACTAAGTTTGCTAAACCAACACCATAAATTGTCGCAACAAAAGCAACGGCAATTCCTGCTCCTAAGCTACTCGGGTTGCCCAAATTCCCCATCACATGGATCAAGCCTAATACCGCACCAATAATACCAATCGTTGGGCTATACCCTCCCATCGATTCATACACTTTTGCACTGGATAAATCAAAACTTTCTTTCACATCCAGTTCTAATTCTAAAATTTTACGCATCACATGTGGATCACTTCCATCCACTAATAATTCCAAACCTTTTTTTACAAAAAGATCATTTTCATCTGATGCGTATTGTTCGAGCCCTAAAATACCTTCACGTCTAGCAGTATGACTCCAATCGATAACTTTTAAGATCATTTCTCTGCGGTAAAGTTTGGGTGGGATAAAAACCCATGAAAAAAGCCGCATGGCTCTAAAAAAGACAATATTTGGAGTTTGTAGTAATACGGCTCCGAGTGTGCCTCCAATGACTATGAGAGCTGCTGGTCCATTCACCAAGGAAACTAAGCTCCCCCCCTCCAACAATTGTCCGAACAGGATCGAGCCTATACCAAGAACTAAACCAATAATACTTAAAATATCAAGCATGATAATAATTACTTTTTTCTAAAATATCTTAAATGGCATAAGCAAGCTAAATTGTGCTCATACGTTGGTACTTAAGCTTCCCCCTAACCCCTCTCGCCTAAAAGCGCCTAATTTTGGTTGCTAAAGAGGGGAACAGTTTCGAGCAATATTTATCATAAGAACTAAGCTATGAATTTGTGCTAAATATTAGTGTTACTCGACGTTACACGTTTATGTTATACGCTTATATGTAAGTATAACGATATCATCAAAAAATTAACACTAATAAATACATAACACCAATTATGCGTGAGAAGACATTAAAGATGGAATATCAACAATTAAGGCAATTTGGCCATCGCCAGTAATCGTTGCTCCAGCGAGACCTGGAGTTCCTTGTAACATTACTCCTAAAGGCTTAATGACCACTTCTTCTTGTCCAATCAGTTCATTAACCACAAAACCAACTTGTTTAGTTCCTACATTCACCACAACCACATGACCTTTATTCGGCAACTCTTCAAATTCTGCACCTTTTACCAACCATTTTGACAAATAAAATAATGGTAATGGTTTATTACGAACCATAATCACTAATTGGTTATCAACTAAATTGGTTTTAGTCAGATCTAGATGGAAAATCTCACTCACGCTGACCAACGGTAAAGCAAAAGATTGATCTTTTAATTTCACCATCAATGTTGGCATAATGGCCAAGGTTAACGGCACCATAATAGAGATCCGAGTTCCTTTACCTAATTGAGAATCAATTTCAACTGCGCCATTTAATTGACTGATCCTTGTTTTTACCACATCCATTCCAACGCCACGTCCAGAAACATCCGAGATCACATCCTTAGTCGAAAACCCTGGCATAAAAATAAGACTATAACACTCTGATTCATTCAATCTTGCCGCAGCCTCTTCATCCATCAAACCTTTTTCGACTACTTTTTTGCGTAATAACTCAGCATCCATACCCGCACCATCATCTTCAATAGTTAACAAAATATGATCGCCTTCTTGTGTCGCCGCTAATGTTACTGTTCCCTGTCTTGGTTTGTCATTTTGTTCTCTCACCTCAGGAATTTCAATCCCGTGATCAACAGAGTTTCTTACCAAATGTACCAAAGGATCCGCTAAAGCTTCAACCAAGTTTTTATCTAAATCTGTATCCTCACCAACTAATATCAATTGAACTTCTTTTTTCATAGTACGAGAAATATCTCGTACTACTCGTGGAAAACGCCCAAATACTTTCTTAACAGGCTGCATTCTTGTTTTCATCACCGAGGTTTGTAAGTCAGAAGTCACCACATCTAAACTTTTAACTGCTTTTGATAAATCTTCATTGCTCATAAAATTATCTAAAGTGACCAACCGGTTACGTACTAATACCAGCTCACCCACCATATTCATAATGTCATCTAAACGCTTGGTATCAACACGAACCGTAGTTTCAGATTGTACAGGTACCTCTTTTTTTGCCCTGGGCTTAGACGTTGCAGGTTTTACTTTTTCAATAGAAACAGGCGGATCTTTTCTCTTCACTGCTGAAGTAACTAACTCTCCCGTTTGAGCTTGTTCGTTGTCGTTTTCTTCTTCATTTTCTGCTGTGCCTTTATCTTCGATATTTTGTGAAGGAGTTTGTTGATGAGCAGATTCTGCTGCATTTGTTGTTTCTTCTTTTTTGTCGCTTTCGCTTACTTGAGGTACCGAAAACTTACCTTTACCATGTAATTCATCTAAATAACGCTCAAACTCATCATCGCTGATATTATCACTATTTTTATTTTCTCCCTCAGTAGTGTCTTCAGTAAAAAGCTCTACCTCACTATCGTCTGAAGCATTACTTTCTTCGGTATTATTTTGTTCAAAGTTTTTACCAATATCCGGATTAAATCCTGTTTTACCGTGTAATTGTTCTAGCAAGTTATCAAATTCATCATCAGAAATTTCATCATTTAAAACCTCTTCTTCTCCAGCCGCTTCTATTGGCTGAACATCACTTGAAGACTGTTTATTTGCCGTATTATCATCTAAAGCATCTAATAATTGCTCAAACTCTTCATCGGTAACATCTTGCTCATTACCATCTTGAACAGTATTTTCCGCCTTAGTAGCCACTGGCTCTTCAGCAACTGCAACAGGCTCTTCAGCTATAGTTTCAGCCGCTCCCCCCGCCAGAATTTGATCTAAGGCTTTAAGCAACTCAAGATCAGCATCTTCAGGTGTTTGAGCTGCTTTTAAATCATCAAACATCGAGTTTAAGCTATCAAGTACGTCTAAAAACACATCCATCATTTTAGGGTTGATATGCAGCTCACCAGTTCTGATTAAACCAAAAACATCTTCAGAACGATGACATAATTCAACCAATGGGGTGAGACTTAAAAATCCGGCTCCACCTTTAATGGTATGAAACCCTCTAAAGACAGAATTGATTTTATCAGCATTATCAGGCTCTTTTTCTAAATCAACCAGTTCTTCATTAAGTGTTTCTAATATTTCCCCTGCTTCAACCAGAAAATCTTGTAGAATTTCATCATCTTCATTAAATGACATGTGTTTACACCTTTAAAATCCAAGACTCGATAAGAGGTCATCTACTTCATCCTGACCAGAAACCGACTCATTCATATTATTGACACCAGGAACAATAGGGCCATCTAAACCAGCTTTATCCTTCGACTGATCTAAGGCCTTTTGTTCAGTTTCATTTGAACACCTAGCGACACTTAAATGCTCACTCGCCAACTTAATTAAATTAACTAAACCTGCTTCAACATCTTCTATTAATTTAATAACTTTATAAATCACTTGCCCTGTTATATCTTGAAAATCTTGAGCAAGCAGTACTTCATTTAAATTATTTTTAAGTGTCTCTCCATCTTTATTGGCAGTTGCTAAAAAAACTTTAATACTTTTACTCAGTTTTCTAAACTCATCTGCTTTCATCTCTTTTTTGCATAATTTATTCCAACTTTGTGCAAGATCATCCGTTACTGTAACGATTTCGTTGCAGATAGGAATTGAGCTCTCAATTTGAGTCATGGTTAAATCCGCTGCTTGTTGCGTCTTAGAAATTACAAAATGCAAGCGTTCTCTTGCATCTTGCATTTCTACATTAGCAAAATCTTCTACTGGACAAGCTTGACTAAAGTTTGCAATTGTTTCATGGAGATCTCGGGTTAATTTACCCAATTGTTGGTATAAAGAAGTTTCTCTTTTAATACTTAACTCATCAATAAGCTGATTAACTTCAGACTCATTCCCTTCTTTAGCATAGGCTAATAATGTTTCTATGCGCTGTATAAGTGCATCATTAATGGTGTTTTCTGACATTTTTTTACCTTAAAAACAATACGAATAATTATGCTAAAAAGCTAGCATTCAACAGGGTGGATGGAAAAAAGTTACGTCTATATAAGCTAAAGATAAACGATGCATTCCCATCAAGGACTGAGGGAATGATATCAAGAGTAGCATAAATAATACAAAGGATAATCCAAAAGGATTATAAAAATAAAGCCGAAGATAAATAAATGAAAAAATATTGTCTCAAAAAGTCATTGTTAGCAAGTCACTATCCAATTCGTTCAAATATTTTATCAATTTTTTCTTTTAAAGTAGCTGCAGTAAAGGGTTTAACAATATATCCATTCACACCAGCTTGAGCAGCCTCGATAATCTGCTCTCTTTTTTGTTCTGCAGTCACCATTAAAACAGGTAGCTTAGATAACTTTGCATCGGCACGAACTGTTTTTAATAACTCGATCCCTTGCATTCCTGGCATATTCCAATCAGTTACTAAGAAATCAATACCACCAGCTCGTAATATTGGCAATGCAGTTAAGCCATCATCTGCTTCCACCGTATTGGTAAACCCTAAATCACGTAGTAAGTTTTTTATAATCCTTCTCATTGTTGAAAAATCATCAACAATCAGGATTTTCATATTTTTATTCAATTTTTTCTCCTGCTAATATTTGACATCAAGATGATTAATCATTTTGTCAAATTACGCTTACTCAACAAGCAAGTAATCTTTTAACTTAATGCTTTATTCTGTATTTATCGGCCCAATGTAGCAAAGCATGAGAAAATATATAGGATTGTTTACTAAAAAACAATAACCCTAACGACGAATACTGCACTTATCTTTATTTTTATAACTCATGTTTAATTAACGAAGCTCAAATAAGGATCCTAAACTTAATATTTCACAAATAATTACTCTTGGGCATTTTCCTCAATCACACATCTCATTTTAGCCTTCAAATGCTGCATTGCCTGGGCATGAATTTGACTAACTCTTGATTCACTCACGCCAATAATTGCGCCAATTTCTCGTAAATTTAACTCTTCTTCATAGTATAAGGACATTACCAGGCTTTCTTTTTTGGGTAATTGTGCAATACAATCGGCAATTAAAATGCTCATTTCTTTTGAGTGTAAATTATCAACCATCATTGGTTCTTGATTAGCTACATTTTCAATAATGGATTCATCATTAAAACCATAATCTTCAAAACTCAAAACACGGTGGTTGCAAGTGTCCATCAACATATGATGATACTCATCAATAGTCACACCCAATTCATCTGCAACTTCGTGAACAGTCGATTTTCGTCCTTTTTCATTTTCAATTTTAGTAACGACTTCGGTCACCATTCGCGTATTTCGGTGAACGGAACGAGGAGTCCAGTCATATTTGCGAATTTCATCTAACATAGCCCCCCTGACTCTGATCCCCGCATAGGTTTCAAAACTCGCTCCTTGGTTCATATCAAACTTTTTAGCTGATGCAATTAAACCTAACATACCTGCTTGAATTAAATCCTCTACATGCACTTGCTCAGGCAACTTAGATTTTAAATGATAAGCAATCCGTTTCACCATAACCAAGTGACTTTCAACCAGATCATTTTCTACAAGCTGGTCATGACCATGCTGTTGATATTCTGTATTAATTTTTACCGTATTTGCTAACATCATCCCACCCTCAACTCATGTTTGTTTTATCATTGTTATAGGCAATTAAGCGTTCGACAAAAAACTCTAATTGTCCACCAGCTGTTTTTGGTGTTGACCATCGATCAATCTTTTGGGCCATAGCAACAAATGTTTTTGCTGCCTGACTTCCAGGATAAGACAAAACCACTGGTGATTGTTTTTGTACTGCTTTTTTTAATTCACGATCATAAGGGACTGAGCCTAAAAAGCTTAATGATGCATCTAGAAATTTATCTGTCACCATCATAATTTTATTAAATAACATTCGCCCTTCTTGTTGATCATGTGCCATATTTGCCAATACTCTAAATTTATTGATTTTATGTTCTTTATTAAGCACCTTAATCAAGGCATAAGCATCTGTTATGGAAGCGGGTTCGTCACAAACGACAACAACAACTTCATGAGATGCTTTACAAAAATTCACCACTGAATGATCTATCCCCGCAGCAGTGTCAATAATTAGAACATCAACTTGTTCTGTTAAACTACTAAATGCATGAATTATGCCAGCATTCTCTCCTTCGCTTAAACCTGCCATACTAGAGACACCCGAAGAAGCTGGAATAATACGTAACCCTGCTGGGCCATCAAGAATAATTTCCGATAATTCTCGTTCGCCACTTAATACATGAGATAAGTTATATTTAGGGTGTAAGCCCAACATAATATCAATATTTGCTAAGCCTAAATCAGCATCCATGATCATCACTTTTTTCCCTTGTTTAGAAAGAGCGACACCGAGATTAACACTGACATTGGTTTTTCCTACCCCGCCTTTACCGCTGCTCACGGCTATCACTTTAACTGGTTGGCCTTTATTCATTCTGCGTAATCCATCTGCTTGATCGTGTTGAAAATGGGAAGTCATTTGTTCGTCTCCTGCAAAGACATTAATTCAAGTTTGCTATTTTAACCATTTGCGTGCAATAACTCACCAACAAACGACATTGCAATATCATTATAATCATAATTTTCTTTACGTTCACGGACTATAGACATTGCATTTTTCAATAAATTGCTTACTCTGCCAGGTTTTATATCCTCAGGAACCTTTTGTCCATCGGTCACATAATGCAGTGTCAATTGGTTTTCAATCAATACCGATAAAATTCCGCCCAAAGAAGTTGACTCATCCAATTTAGTGACTACGCAGCCATCTAAACCATAGGGTTTAAAGGTATTAATCACTTCATACATCGCGTCACTTTGTGCAGAGGCCGATAATACTGAAATTAATTTAATACCAGAGTATGCTTTTCTTAACATCGATAATTGTGCTGTCATCCGCATATCACTTTGATGCATACCTGCTGTATCAATTAACACTAAACGCTTGTCTGATAATCTTGCTAAGGTTGTTTTTAATTCCGCTTCATTAGACACCATATAAACAGGAACACGTAATAATTGACCGTAAATTTTTAATTGCTCTTGTGCGCCTACTCGGTAACTATCGATGCTCACTAAGGCTATATCAGAAGGTCCATACTTTAAGGCAAAACGTGATGCTAATTTTGCAATCGTAGTTGTTTTACCCACACCTGTAGGGCCAACAAAAGCAATCATGCCATCGGTGGTTAATAAATCTTCTTCGGCAATTTTGATCCCCTTAGAGAGTAAGGATAAGGATTTTTTCCAGCCATCTTCTAAGCTTGTTGCTTCATTCATTTGACGAATAATTGTTTCACTAATCGATGGTTTTAAACCTAATTTATATAAGCGCTGTAAAATTTCAGCACGATGGGGGTTTTCACGATTAAAGTTACCCCATGCGAGTCCCGATAATTGATTTTCCAACATTCCTTTTAAGGCAAGGATTTCACTTTTCATACTGGTTAAAACCGGATCTTGCGACCATTCAAGCTGTTGTGATGCTTTTGCTGTTGATGTGTTGGTTTTAGTTTTGACTTTGGTTTTAGCTTTAGTTTCGACATTTTGAGGCGCTATTCTTTTTGCTGCGGCTTTATTCACGAGCGGACGAGAATAGGTTGCTGCTCCATGATCATCTTCTTCTGTTGCTCTATCATAAAAGGAGGCTTTGAAATCTTGTCTCACATTAGCTTTTGCTTGAGGATTTAATGAGTGTTTTAGCACTGAAGAAAACTGCTCTTCTGCCATCACTTCATCGATTAAAGATGTGTTGATATGTGGATCCCGTTTATTTTCTTTTTGAGCTTTTATTTGACTAAAACTGACCACATCATCTTTTATCTCTTGATGCTTAAGCAAATTTTCTGCTTCTTTTTTTACAGGTGCCTGCTCTATTTTTCTTAAGCGATTTAACCACTCTGGAGACGTCGTATTTACTTTATCTTTTGCTGGCATTGAAATAAAGGAAGAAGTATTTTCAGTCGACGCCACAGATTTTTGAGCTAACGGTTTTTTATCCATTTTTTTTGCTGATACGCTTGATTGAATTGCTCCTTCATCATAATCAATAGCAGCAACTAACTCTACACCACCTTCAACTTTATTATTTGAAAGAATAACCGCATCTGCACCCAATTGCTCTTTTACACTATTTAAAGCCTCTCTAAGACTACTTGCAAAAAATCGTTTAATTTTCATCTGTAAACTCCTGTCTCATCTCTCGTATGCCTAAGCATTTTGCCCAACTGTTGAAATAATTTTTATTTGCATGGTTTCTGGTACTTCGTTATAAGCAACCACATTTAATTGTGGAATCGTATGCTTAATGAATCGTGCTAACATTTGTCTAACCGTTGCAGAAACCAATAATATTGCTGGTAATCCCATACTTTCTTGACTCTGTGCACTTTCTAACAAGGAGTTATGCAATCTTTCTGCCAACCCTGGTTCAATACCGCCACCACCATCAGACACTTGCATAGATTGTACTAATAACTGCTCTAAAGAAGGCTCTAAGGTAATCACAGAGAGCTCATTACTTAAGCCATTAATACTTTGAATAATCATTCTACCCAAAGCAACACGAACTACCGAGGTCAAAATATTGGCATCCGTTGTTTGTGGCGCATGTTCTGCCAAGCATTCTGCAATATTTCTAAAGTCATTAACGGGAACACCTTCATACAATAAGTTTTGTAAGATTTTTACAATAGTACTTAAAGGCAACAGCTTAGGAACTAAATCTTCCACTAATTTTTGCGATGTCGCAGCTAACCTGTCAATTAAATGCTGTGTTTCATCATGACCTAATAAGTCATGAGCATTTTCTTGTAATATTTTGCTCAAATGTGTTGCTACAACAGTATTAGCATCAACAACGGTATAACCTAATGTTTGTGCTTGCTCCTTACTACCCAGTGGAATCCAAACAGCATCTAAGCCAAAAGCCGGATCCTGACACTTAATACCATCGATATCACCGAATACTTGTCCTGGGTTGATTGCCATATCATGATCAAGATGTATTTCAGATTCAGCTACCGATACCCCCATTAAAGTAATACGGTAAGAATTTGGTGATAAATCTAAATTATCTCTGATATGAACTGGTGGCACTAAGAAACCTAAATCTTGTGATAGCTTTTTACGTACACCTTTAATACGCGTCATTAATTCGCCACCTTGATTCCTATCCACCATAGGAATTAAACGATAACCAACTTCCAGGCCAATGGCATCAACATGAACCACATCATCCCAGCTTAACTCTTTTTGCTCTACTGGCGCTTCGCTAGCACTCTCTTCTTGCGTCCTTTCTTCTTCAATCGTTGCTAATTCTCTTGATTTATTGCGAGAACGGAACCACACAATACCACCTAAAATAGCGCCAAAAGATAAAAACGCAAAGTGAGGCATGCCAGGAACGATACCGATTAAACCAAGAATAACGGCTGCAATTAATAATAAGGTTGTTTTATTAAACATTTGATTATTAAATTGTTGGCTGATTTTTTCGCTCTTATTCTCACGAGTTACCAAAATACCAGCCGCAGAAGATAAAATCAGCGAAGGAATTTGCGCCACTAAACCGTCACCAATCGTTAATAACACAAAAATTTCAGCCGATTGAGCCATAGTAAGATCATGTTGAATAACCCCAATTAAAAAACCACCTACAATATTAATCACCGTAATTAAAATACCTGCAACTGCATCACCACGTACAAACTTACTAGCACCATCCATCGCTCCATAAAAGTCTGCTTCAGAGGTAATTTCTTTTCGGCGTACTTTTGCTTCTTCTTGATCAATTAATCCCGCATTTAAGTCAGCATCAATTGCCATTTGCTTACCCGGCATACTATCCAAGGTAAAACGAGCGCCAACTTCTGCAATTCTTCCGGCACCTTTGGTAATTACCACGAAATTGATGATAATTAAGATAATAAATACCACCAAACCTACTGCAAAATTACCACCAATAACCACTTCACCAAATGATTGAATTACTTTTCCTGCAGCATCACCACCTTCATGACCGTGTAATAGTACTACACGTGTAGAGGCGACATTAAGCGACAAGCGCAACAAAGTGGCGATTAAAATAACTAAAGGGAAGATAGAAAAATCTAACGGCTTTTCCGAATAAACCGTTACTAATAAGATAATAAGCGCAAAGGTAATATTAAAAGTAAAGAATATATCCAACAAGAGTGGGGGCAAGGGCAGAATAACCATTGCTAACATACCAATCAGCAGTAATGGTGTTCCTAAACCTTTTTGTAGGTTTTCCTTTATTTGTGGTAAAGATAACGTTAAAGCGCCCATAGCAATTCCTGTATTGACAATAATTTGACGATACAAATGTATTGCAGAGACTATGCCAGTTAAGAAAACTTGCTATAATCATCCAAAATACTCAATATTTATAGCCCTGATGCTTGGAACCTTAAGGTAAGAATTTTATAAAAAACACTCTCATCTCATTCGACGTTTCTCTATTGACAAGGGGAACCATAGGTCTATAATCACGCAAATATATCAATCACAACTATTAGCTGAATGGACTCAATCAAAACTCTTTTAAATACGAAACTCAAGCAAAAATTACTGTTTGCCAGCTCTATCTCGATGATGCTACTTGGGATCTCATTAACGACCGGTTATGGGCTCCACTCACTTAGCGAGCGTTATTATTTTACCAGCAAAGAAATTTCGGGTATCCATCTTACAAAAGACTTATTTAAAGTCGTTATTATTATGCAAAAAATTCGTGGATTATATGCATTACAATCCCTTGCTCCAAGCATAAAGCAAAAAGATGAGCTAGAGCTAGAAATTAAAAATTTACGGCTGCTTCAACAGGATCCTGCTTGGTTAAATGGAAAAAAAGAAAGCTTAAAACAGCTATTTGAGTTAGATCGTGAGCAACTAAGCTCTATGATCCACCATCTAATTGAAAATAAAAAATTTTCCACACAAACACATATTATTGATCAGCTTTTCACCCTCATCCAAGATGCACTTGACTCTTCAAACTTAATTCTTGATCCTGAAGCAGAATCATATTATTTGATGCATATATCCCTACAAGACATTCCCTCTTACATCAAAATACTAGCTGAAATTCGAGGGCAAGTTTCTGGAAAAGTTTCAATAATAGATGGATCAACAAATCCCTATTCAAACACAGAAGAGCTTCTTGCTCATGCACACGCTCTGAAAGTTGTATTGGATAATTCACTTCGGTACCTAGATAAGCTGAGCAGTATAAATCCTACTTATGATAAGCTAAATAATGATACTGCGAAAATATTGATCAATGCAAAAACAAAGCTACATAATCTGCATCAGCAAAGCCTTAATAGCGATAATTTAAACCCAAGCCAAACCTTTCATGAGATGACGGCTTATATTAATAAACTCTATGCCCATCAGAATGCATTATTAGTTAAATTTGATAATTACCTTACAAACCGACTTTACGATTTAAAACTTAAAATTTTATTTTCCATCACAAGTTTTATCTTTGTCGTCTGTTTTTATATTTTTATAACTTATCGTTATTATAAAAATCAAAAAGAATCTAATGAAGCATTAGAGGCTTTATCGTTGACAGATCCATTAACAGGACTGAGTAATAGGCGTCACTTTGATCTTGTTTCCCAAAATGAAGCTTTGCGAGCAAAACGGGATAAATGTGGTTTTGTTGTTGGCATGTTGGATGTAGACTACTTCAAAAAGCTCAATGATTTTTATGGGCATGATTACGGGGATATCTGTTTAAAAAAGATTGCCAAAGAGTTAAAGTCCATTTTTAAAAGACCAGGCGATCATGTGTTTCGCATTGGTGGTGAAGAATTTTGTTTTTTAATACGCTCAGACTCCGAGCAAGTTGCCCTTGGCTTTGCAGAAAAAGTAAGACATAACATCGAACAACTCAATATTACCCATCTAAAAGGTGTCGTAGGAAAAGTAGTGACCGTTTCTATTGGTTTGGTGTATAAAGAGTTTGCAAGTGAAGATAGCAGCATTGAAGAAAGTAGCGTGCAAAACTTACTCAAAAAAGCGGATACAGCTTTATATCAAGCTAAGGAGAATGGTCGCAATCAATGTGTTTTATACCCGAATAATGTTCCCGAAAAAACTCAAAAAAAGGAGTAACTATCTGAAATATAAATTTAAAGTTGAAAGTGGGTTTTGAACACCGCTAGCTATGTTACTACACATAAATAATGGAAACACCCAAGCCAATACTTAAAGCACCAATTCCAAATTGTAAGCCATTATGCATCCAGGTTAATTTTTTTGCAGAAGAACTTAATGAGACGGCAATAATGGTCGAAATAACTGCCATGCCAACCAAAGAACCAACACCAAAAATTAACATATAAACCATGCCCCAAGCTACTGAGTGAATACTTTCCAATGTTAGTAAAACAAGAGCAGCAGAACCTGCCATGCCATGCATAAAACCGATAAACAAAGTACGAATAGGAAATGCTCCGTGCTCATGGGAATGACTACTTTGTGTATGAGCAATATCTCCAGCATGAGAATGGGCATGAAAGTGCTCAGTAGATAGATTATGTTGATGGCGGTGGTAATGAATTTTATCTCGAATCACTCGCCTAACCACATCCGTTCCTAATACGACTAGCATAAAACCAACCGCTACTTCAAGATAGTGAGCTAATTGCTCAGGTACTATGGTATCCATCCATAACACAATTGAACCAAATAGAAATAAAGTAGTGGTATGACCTACTCCCCAGACTAAACCATGTCGAATGGTATTTTGCATCGTCGGTTGCTGGCTTGAAATAGCTGCCACTGCTACCAAGTGATCTGCATCCAAGGC
>CAYMMQ010000010.1:30457-32988 GCA_964391585.1 uncultured Ectothiorhodospiraceae bacterium | reverse complement strand
TGTTTTCGTCTAATACTACTTCATCATTCATAAATTCACTCTTTTTATAGTTGTTGTTTTAAGCTGGCTTGCATAAATGGAGTTAAATCACCGTCTAAAACATTTTGGGTATTACTACTTTCCACACCGGTTCGTAAGTCTTTAATTCGTGATTGATCTAATACATAGGAGCGTATTTGACTGCCCCAGCCAATATCCGACTTGGAATCTTCCAACACTTGTTTATCGGCATTTTGTTTATTAAGTTCAAGCTCATATAACTTAGCTTTAAGCATTTTCATCGCCTGATCTTTATTTTTATGTTGTGAGCGCTCATTTTGACATTGCACGACGGTATTGGTGGGTTCATGGGTAATTCTTACTGCCGAATCTGTTTTGTTAATATGCTGACCACCCGCTCCGCTGGCACGATAGGTATCAATCCGTAAATCAGCAGGGTTGACCTCAATGTCAATATCATCATTCACTTCTGGGTAGGAAAACACCGAAGCAAAGGAAGTATGACGACGATTTCCCGAATCAAAAGGTGATTTTCTCACCAAACGATGCACGCCCGTTTCAGTGCGTAACCAACCAAAGGCATATTCACCTTTAAAGTGTATGGTCGCACTTTTAATTCCAGCTACTTCACCATCGGAAACTTCAATTAACTCAGTTTTAAACCCTTGTTTTTCGCCCCAACGCAGATACATCCTTAAAATCATATCCGCCCAATCTTGTGCTTCTGTGCCGCCTGAGCCGGATTGTATGTCAATAAAGGCATTGTTTTCATCCATTTCACCAGAAAACATCCGTTTAAATTCTAAATCAGCAATCGTTTGCTCTAGTCGATCAATTTCAGCACAGACTTCATTGAAGGTCGCTTCATCGTTTTCTTCAACAGCAATTTCAACTAATTCTTTAAATTCTTGTAAATCATCATTGATTGAAGCTAAACTAAACACAATTTTTTCAAGAGAAACTTTACGTTGCCCTAATTCTTGCGCACGTTGTGGATTATTCCAGACATCGGGCAATTCTAATTCAAGATTAACTTCTTCTAATTCTTCTTGTCGAGCTTCAAAGTCAAAGATACCCCCGAAGCACTAATGCTCTTTCGGATAACTTTTTTAATCGATTTAGAGTACCGGTAATCTCAATCATTTTGCTCTCGTGCTGTAAAGAAAATGTAAATAAAAAAAGGAGCTATTTTAACCTTTTAGGTGCATATAATCTAGCACTTATACAAGAAACCTGGCTGACACTACGCTTATACAGGCTACAAAGTTCATAGCAAACCATAGGGTGGAAGATCAAAGCGTATTCCGCCGTAGTTAACTGCATGAGTCTTAAAACATGAAAATAAATCAGCTAATTCATTGGCATTATAAGATATTAACGGATAGAATATCTGACAATTAAAGAGCTTCCAACCATCATTACCATTTAATGCTACTTAAAGGATATTTATGGCTTTTTATCCCTTAACCCCTACAACCTTTACGATTAATTAAAACTGTGAAACCATCGATATTATCTAAACTTGAAAATTTGGCAGAACGTTTTGAAGAAATTTCAATGCTTTTGTCCGAGCCTCACGTCATCAACGATCAAAATCGCTTTCGTGAATTATCTAAAGAATATGCTGAACTTCGTCCCGTAGTCAGCTGTTTTAAGGATTATACAAAAAATATCCAAAGAAAAGATGACGCATTAGAAATGTTAAATGATGCAGATCCAGATATCAAAGAAATGGCAAATGACGAGTTACATGAAGCGAAAAAAAATAGTGAAAGCATCGCTTTAGAGTTACAAAAAATGCTATTGCCCAAAGATCCTAATGATGATAATAATATTTATCTTGAAATTCGAGCGGGAACAGGTGGTGATGAAGCAGCCATTTTTTCTGGCGACTTATTAAAAATGTATAGTCGTTATGCAGAAAAACAACGGTGGCAAATAGAGTTAATGTCGGAAAGTCTTGGTGAACATGGCGGTTATAAGGAAGTGGTGATCCGCATTGTAGGCCAAGGAGCTTATTCCAAATTAAAATTTGAATCAGGTGCCCATCGGGTACAGCGTGTTCCTGAAACCGAATCTCAAGGACGAGTGCATACTTCAGCCTGTACAGTTGCGATTATTCCAGAAGTGGATGATGTTGCGGCAATAGACATACAAGCAAAAGATTTAAAAATTGATACCTTTCGTGCATCGGGGGCTGGAGGTCAGCACGTTAATAAAACAGACTCAGCTATTCGGATCACTCACATTCCTACCGGCGTGGTGGTGGAATGTCAAGATGAACGCTCTCAACATAAAAACAGAGCAAGGGCCATGAGTATTTTATCTTCCCGTTTATTAGCGGCAGAGCAAGAAAAGCAACATGCTGAACAATCGGAAAATCGTCGGTTACAAGTGGGGAGTGGCGATCGCAGTGAGCGTATTCGAACTTATAACTATCCTCAAGGACGCGTTACTGATCATCGTATTAATTTAACCTTATACAAATTAGAAGAGGTCATGCAGGGTGAGCTGGCTGATATTATTGATCC
>CAYMMQ010000010.1:0-30357 GCA_964391585.1 uncultured Ectothiorhodospiraceae bacterium | reverse complement strand
CCTTATACAAATTAGAAGAGGTCATGCAGGGTGAGCTGGCTGATATTATTGATCCGCTGATCAGCGAATACCAGGCAGACTTGTTAGCCACTATGGCTGACTAAGACGGCTTTTATTGGAACAAATTCATTCAAGTGCAACAAACGTCAATTAAAGGTATTTTAACGACTAGTACTGAGCAATTGAGTGATGTTTCTGACTCTCCTGCCTTGGATAGTGAGTTATTATTATTATTTGCCTTAAATAAATATCACCCTGATAAAAATTATCAGCGTGCTAGTTTACGGATCAATGCAGATGAGTTACTTGATCGACAAGTTATAACTTTATTTAAACAATTAGTAAAATTTCGAATTGCTGGCAAACCCATTGCTTATTTACTTGGAAAGCAAGACTTTTGGACCTTAGAGCTTGCTGTTAATGAGTATACCTTAATCCCAAGACCTGAAACAGAAACCCTAGTTGAACAAGTCTTAGCGCTAGTAACTAAGGATCAAGCTGAAAACATCTTAGATTTAGGTACTGGCAGTGGCGCTATTGCCTTAGCAATCGCCAAAGAGCGACCAAACTGCCAAGTATTTGCCGTTGACAAATCCATACAAGCTCTAAAAGTCGCTAAACAAAATGCCATTAATGCCCACATTGAAAATTGTTTTTTTATTTGCTCAAACTGGTTAGCGGGGTTAAAGAAAAACAGTTTTGATATTATTGTCAGTAACCCGCCTTATATTAAGGAAAATGATCCTCATTTAAGCAAGCTGAGTTATGAGCCTATTAGCGCCTTAGTATCAGCAGATAATGGTTTATTTGATATTCAGAAAATCTGCACTCAAAGCATTATGTACTTGCATTCTGGGGGGGATCTACTGATAGAACACGGTTATGATCAAGCTGAGCAAGTCAAACAATTATTCAGGAACAATCATTACCAGAACCTGCAGCAGTTCAAAGATTTATCTGGGATTACTCGGCTAACTATGGCACAAAAACAGGCGATGTCGCAAAAAAAAAACAGGAAAACAATAAGCTAATGCCAGTTAATGAAAATATCTGTCCCATTTGCCAGCAACAAAACAGCTGTAAAGCTGACAAGGAACAAGCATGCTGGTGCAATGATGTCGTTGTCCCTCATGCATTAATTGCACTAATTCCAAAAGAGCTGCAAGGCAAGCAATGTATTTGTAAAAAATGTATCAAGCAGTTTGAATTATTAACTTAATGTTTTCACAAACATGTAGCCTTTATTGCGAATCGTTTTGATACGTTTTGGACTATTGGAATCATCATCAATTTTGGCACGAATATGTGAAATATTAATATCGATGGTTCGGTTTAAACCATCATAAGATATGCCACGCAAGGAAGAAAACACATCTTCTCTGGAGTAGATTTTCCCAGCATTACTGGCTAATAACCACAGTAAGTCATATTCAGAGCTGGTTAAAAATATTTCTTCATCATCTAAAGTGACACAGCGAGCACCATTGTCAATCACCAATCGATCAAAAACCAAACGTTCAGAGCTTTGCTTTTCTTCAATAAGCTGTTGCTCAGCTTCGGCACTGTTTCTGCGCAATAATGCCTTAATTCTTGCCAGTAGTAGTCTAGGTTCAACAGGCTTACAAACATAATCATCAGCACCAATTTCCAAACCTAAAATTTGATCAATTTGATCTGATCGAGCCGTTAGCATTAAAATAGGATTTTGATATTGGTTTCTCACTTGGCGACAAATTTCAATACCATCCATATCAGGTAACATCACATCTAATAGCACTAAACCTGGGTTTTCATCTAAGATACGTTGCATTGCCTTTTTACCATTTCCTTCAATAGAAACTTGATAACCATAATTATCAAGGTAATCTTTTGTTAATAGTGCCAAGTCTGTATCATCTTCCACAAGCAAAATTGATGTTTGTGTGCTATTTTCCATGAGTTACCTCTTTTTGTTGATAGTCATTGATTTTATCAAATACCAAAATATCAAGATCTATTTTTTTATTGTCTACTTACAAACCATTTAATAATTCAACTTCCATGGTTTCAAAACTTTGATCATCAGCTTCTAAAACTTCTTCAACTTTATTGCCTTCAAAATCAAGCAAAAAGCTATCATCTAATTTATGTAAAGTATTTTCATCGCTTTGTTCGGAAGCAACATCATCAACACCTTTACTAAGCTCCTCTCCCCATCTGCCCCAGTCAATTGCAGCTTTTTTATTGCTATTGCTTTCTTTATCTGCAGCAAACACCATGCTCTGATAACAACACAGCTGCAATAATAACAAAAATATCAGTTTTTTCAGTATCATTTTGGCCAGCAGAAGGTGAACTCTGCTCCTCCCAGCCTACTTTTTGTTACAGCAACTTTGCCATGATGAAGCCTAGCGACCTGTTGCACAATTGCCAAACCAAGACCAAAACCACCCGAAGCACGAGTTCGGCTTTCATCCATGCGGGCAAAAGCAATAAAAACACGCTCCCAATCAGACTCAGGAATACCAATTCCATCATCATGAACCTTTAACTCATAACGATCATCATAATTAAAAAACTCTATTATGATTTTTTCTTTAGCATAACGTGCTGCATTAAGCACTAAATTTTGTAAGGCGCGTTGCAATAAGTATTCAATACCAATAACAACTTGTGTTTTAGAGTGGTTTTGTAAGGAAATATCTAAATGAGAATGAAGCATTGAGGTATCGGCAATCAACTTGCCTATTAAATGGCTCAGATTAAGGCGTTGTTGTTCAATAACATTTTTATCATTTTTTAAACTAGCAAAAGTCAATATTTCATCAATTAATTGACTCAACTCATTCAAATCATTACTAAATCCTTCATGAACACGATTAAATTTTTCTTCATCTAATGGTGGCGCTAGTGCTTCTAAACGAAATTTTAACCTAGCGACTGGTGTGCGCAATTCATGGGAAATAGCATGGGTCAATTCCTTTTGCTCATCCAACAAAGCCTGAATACGCAAAGCCATATTATTTACCCCTTTGGCAAACTGACTAATTGCATCATCACCTTCTGTAGGCATTGATGGCAATAAATTAGAGCCAATTTTATCCACTTCAACTTCCATTACTTTAAGGCGTTTTTCTAATGGCCTAACCAAGGCATAACTGCATAAACCCAAAGATGTAATGCCAATCAACACCATCAGTAAAATAATATTGCGTGGAAACCAGTTAAAAAGAGGGATTGGACCTAAAGTGAGTAATTGCCCGCTATTTCCATATTTGGCAAACACTTGAATAAAAGGTTTATCTGAAGTGGTATCATTTAGCACAACTACGATATCACCTTTAATAATCCGCCTTTGTTGCGCATAATCCAATTCAATTTTTTCAAAATGTTCAACCGCCAATGGAAAACCAAACTGACGCTGCAAATGTTCTAGTATTTCGTTTCGTTGCTCTTTGGGGTGTCGCCCTAGTTCATTTAATATTAATAAAGCGGCGATGCGAGAAAGTTGTTCATTAAAGTCGGTGATTTCTGCCGACAAATAAAGCTTGTCAGTACTCGGAACCGAGATAAATAATGTCACCACATTTTTTTTGTTACTGGATGATTTAATGACCACCTTACCATGGTGAATTGTTTCGAGTTGTTGTTCTGAAAACCAGTTAGGTAATTGCTTTAATAAATTGATATCTAATCCTGTTAAGCGTTTTATTACTGCAAACCATTGTTCTCGCTTTTCTCCCTCATGTCGCGCCACACCTTCTGCAATCAGAGTAAAACTTCCACTTGCAACATCCTTCATATACTGATTGAGTCGATATTCATTATAAAAGTTAAAGCAGACATACAGCGACGAACTGATTAACAGTACCGCTAATAACATCCCACCATAAATTCTAAAAAAGATACTTTTCATCAGAAACTATAAATCCAAATTTGATTAATTGTGTGTTTATTCATTTTATTAAAACAAGTAACCCAGATGTAGCTCTACGCGTTTCCGATCATAAGTATACAAATCATGATTGGATTTTCTTTTGTGGGAACTGTATTTCAGTCCTACAAAAAACGCTTTGTTCACTTTATACTTCAGCGACAAAATATTACGCCATATTTTATCTTGACGTTTGTCAAAATAAAAATCTTCCACAGCTGCATAATGACTTCGTTCATAGCTACTATAAGCGGTGAGGGATAAATCTGAGTTGAATTGTTTTAACACATACAATGAATATTTAGATGATACGTAGGAATGATAGCTTTTATTTAAATCCAAGCTTCGAATGGCCACAGCTGTTTGAAAAGAAAAACCCCACAAATTCTTTTTGCTATAAATCAACTCAACACCATGTTGGTGACCATTTTTGTCATAATCATATTCGTTCAGGTATTTTCTTTGAATATAACTTGGTTTTAGCGTTAAGGTTACATCATCAATATGATAAGCAACAGAGGGAGTAAAACCATAATAATTAGCTAAGCTCTGTGAACTCAACATAATATGATCGGCATTCAGCTTGAAGTCATATTGCCATTTATTTTGACGAATTAATGGCCCCGTTGTTACATTAACAATGACCAAATCAGAGTTATTAATCGTTATATAATCTTTGAGAATAGTATTTATAGTCGAATACCAATACAGTTTATAATCCTTAATGGCTGATAAACCGGGTTTTGCAAACGAATAATAGTGCTTTAAAGATAAAGAAGCTGCTCGATAATTGTCTTTTTTAGCGGTAGAAGAGTCAGTTAAAGTACCAATATCAATATTAACATCCGGAGGAGCAACATTTGCATTGTTATCCATCCCGGCAAATATTGTAAAATTTCCTTTTAAGGTTATCTTTTTATTTGATAAAAGGATTTGCTCTTTTTCAATTTTTTTCTTAAATAATTTGGCATTTTTTCGTACTTGTGGCGGGATACTGGTATCAAGCAATACCTGTTCTAAAGCAGCCAAAGCTTGCTCGAAGTTTTTTAATTGGTAATGCGCTAAAGCTAATTCTAAGCGTAAACGGGAGTTTTCAGGATCGTTTTGTAATGCTTGTTGAATCTTAGTAATAGTGAGTTGGATTTTTTCTATCGAAGTTTCATCATCCATATTGTCAGACAAGAATACTTTAATATTATTCTCTTGCTCATCTAAAATTTCCGCTATTACTTGCGAGCTTATTATCATCAGCAACAAGCTAGGAAATATCAGCATTATCAAATGCCGTGAAAGTCGGTGTTTCATGGAGTATTTGGATTTCATATAAAAATCATCATCGCAAAAAAATTATTGGTCTAAATTATGCTTACTTTTAATTGTATAAATTTCATAAAATATAAAGGGGCATATTATGAAAACTCATCAATTTTGTTTATTTTATAATCGTTGGATTATTTATATTTTTAGCTTATACGGCTTGTTTACCGGTTCTAGCATCGCTTATGTTATTGCCTTAACTGTTTGGATTTGGATAGCTAATTTTACTCGAGTTGAAGTGAAATATTTAGAAAAAATTCAACATTCTCAGCAAAATATTAAAAAAGTCATGTTAACAACTATTATTAAACCATAATATATATTGCAATAATACTAAGAAATATAGTGCTATTTGTAGTGATTTTATGTTTCCTTTGTTGTTTTTTTGTTAACCAAAAAGAAAATAGCGTATATTTTACTACAAATTATAATAAAAATACCCAAAGGCAAAACAATCGAAGCTAAAAGAATGGTTTGAGTATTTAATGGTGCTGTTTGAAAAAAAAGCAAATACCCGCCCCAAATTGTTAATAAGCCACCAATAATAAACCCTATCAGCACCAATTTATTCACTTAAGCACTCCTTTAAACCTCTTAAATACTTTATTTTCCTATTTTATAGCAATAATTCGTTCACTTGTGGGTGTGATAAAAATTGTTCAGGACTTGCCGATTTCCCATAAGCACCCGATTGTTTTACCACAAAATAGTCCCCTATTTTAGCGCATGGAAGTTCAACATCTTTAGCCAGCAAGTCCAAAGGTGTACATAAAGGGCCAACAACAGATACTATCTCCGTTTCAGACTCAGTATTACTCTCTTCTTCATGACTCTCTTGTTGATGACTTTTTTTTTGTAAAAAAACCGGAAAATTCTTTCGAATAACTTGGCCAAAATTTCCTGAATTTGCCAAATGATGATGCATTCCTCCATCAACGACTAAAAATTTTTTTCCTTTAGAAACCTTTATATCAGTAATTTGACTCACATAATAGCCCGCTTCACCAATCAAAAATCGTCCTAATTCTAGTATAAAGTCAAGCGGATAAAAACGCTGCTTAAAGGTAGATATCAGTTGAGACAAATTTTTCGCTATCACTTTAATATCCAAGTTTTTTTCATTGGAAAAATAAGGAATACCAAAACCACCTCCTATATTTAACTGCTTAATCTTCAACTGATATTTTTCAATCAAGTCACTGGTTAATTGAAAAATTTGCCGATGTGATTCCATTAATGCCTGTTCGTTTAAATTTTGGGAGCCACTATAAATATGAAAGCCATATAGTTCCATATTTTCCCTGCTCAAAATAGCAAATATTTCAGGCAATTGATCAACATCAATACCAAAAGGACTGGCATAACCGGTCATATTTACGCCCGAACGAGATAAACTAAAATCAGGATTAATACGCAAGCATAATTTAGGCGTTTTATTTGAGTTTTTACTTAGCTGAATAATATTGACTAGCTCATTTTTTGACTCAACATTGATCACCACTTCAGCACTAATAGTCGCTCTCAGATCAAGCTTGCTTTTCCCAGGGCCAGCAAAACAAATCGCCGAAGTTTTCATCCCACTATTAATGGCTTTTAGTAACTCACCGTGAGAAGCAACGTCAAAACCATCCACTTGAGAAGCCATAAAATCAACCAAAGCCTGCATGGGATTAGCCTTAAGCGCATAATATAGTGAAACTGAACCCTGCAAATCTGCTCGAAGTTGCTTAATATTATTTAGAATTTTTTCTCTATCGTAAACATAAAAAGGTGTTGCCCCAGCAAGTGTTTGCATTTGCGACAATGAATACGATTGGATGCTGAAATTTTGTGCAGAATTAGACATAACGGATTGGCATAAGCATAAATAGAACGCTTATTTTACCCTAAATTTAGCGTATGAGGGAAATACAAAAAAATAGAAATACCCAAACTCCTATAGAAATCGCTAAAAACTCAAGTCCTTTTTAAAGGTGACTGATAAGTTGAGCAAAAAACTTTTCGAAAAACCTCCAAAATGGCACGTATCAGTAGCTTTTTATCAGCATAATAAAATCCCTAAGCAGAAATCTCAAATTGAAATGGGGACCAGATATCTGGACAATCTGCATATGAAGTTGCTTCAGCTAACCAATTTTTCACTTCTGGTTCAATTACTAGTTGCTTTTCAGTTACAATATACCTACCTTGAGCTGTTTTTTTAAATACTCCCATATTACACATTGTTCTAAAAACAAAACGTAAACTTCTTTTAATTGTTTCTGTATCTTCATACTGCTGTATCATTTTACTTTCTAGCTGAGAGTATACCAGCTTATTATCTAGCTCAGTTAGTTGTCCAATATGAACGGCAATAGAAGCAAAAAAAGGATATTTAGCAACCATCATTCCCCAATGAATCATTAACGAAGCTGATTCATGATTGCTTAACAACTTAGCACCTTGTTGTTGAAAGGATAAAGGAATATGTTTAGGTAGCTTATCCCAAATACCTAATAATAAATTTCGCGTTTTTTCTTTTGCAACATCGCTAGTAAAAAATGGGGTTAAAAACTCCTCAACTTCTGAGCGAAGCTCTTTACCGACAATACCTTCATTAACCAATATCGCTACTTTGTTCAGCCAACTCGGTTCCAAGTGGCGATTAAATCCAATCTTTATTGCCATACAATACCTCTTTAGTCATGAGCTTCAACTGTTATGAGCAAACCACAACACTCACTAGATTAATCACACTTATGTTTTGATGAACCTCAAAGATTCTTCTTAATATACACTCTGAAGAAAACATACTACCAATATTCAAAAGCTTATTCAAAATCAATAGACATTTTTAATCAAATTAAACATTTCATCAATCGACATTTTACCACTCATTTGACTGCCTTCTAACAGGCTATTGGCAAGTTCACGTTTTTGTTGGTGAAGTTTAACTATTTTACTTTCTATTGTACCCTTTGTGATCAATCGATATATGGTAACTGGTCGTATTTGTCCTATACGATGAGCACGATCGGATGCTTGATCTTCAACAGCAGGGTTCCACCATGGATCCATATGAATCACATAATCCGCAGCGGTTAGATTAAGGCCAGAACCTCCAGCTTTTAAGCTAATCAGAAATAACTCCCCTTCTCCACGTTGAAAAGCATTAACGGCTATTTTACGTTTCTTTTCGGGTGTTGAACCATCAAGATACTGATAGGAGATTTTTAATGAATCAAGGAGCTCTCGAATAATACTCAAGTGCCCAACAAACTGGCTAAAAACTAATGCCTTATGACGATTTTCTCTTAATTCTTCAACAATCTTAGCAAAGGCTTTTAATTTAGAACTAGGGATATCAATCTCAGGCATGACCAGCTTGGGATTACAGCATAAACGACGCAGACGCATAATTTCTGCCAGCATTTTGATGCGTTTTTGCCCTGGACTCTCTTCTGTCTGCGCCAGGTTTTCTATGGCTTTTTGACGTAGCGCTTCGTATAAAGCAGCTTCTTCATTGCTGAGTTCAATTTCTAGGGTAATTTCAGTTTTAGCGGGTAACTCTGTTAAAACATCTGTTTTTAAACGGCGTAAAATAAATGGTTTTATGAGATTTTTTAGCCGTTTGCCAGTTTCTTTATCTTTATCTGCCTCAATAGGCGTAGCAAATTGTTTATTAAAATTATCTTGAGAGCCTAATAAACCAGGATTAATAAAACGGTATAAGTTCCATAATTCACCCAGATGATTTTCGATGGGAGTACCACTCATAATGATTTTAAAATCACCTTGCAATTGCATCATTGCCTGTGAACGCTTAGTTAAGCTATTTTTAAAAGCTTGTGCCTCATCAGCAATAATTGTATGCCACTTAACTTGAATGAGTTTTTCAGCCTCAGATTGTAATAAACCATAACTGCATATAATGACATCAAAAGGCCCTGCCTGTTTAAGCATTTTATCCCTATCACTATAGCCAAATTGTTGTGCATTTAATGTGGGAGCAAAACGAATAATTTCACTCGCCCAATTGGAAGAAACAGATGTCGGGGCAACAACCAGTGTAGGGCCTTGTGCTGCACGAGTTAAAATAAGTGCTAAACCTTGTAGTGTTTTACCTAAGCCCATATCATCAGCAAGGCATGCGCCAGCCCCCCAATGGGCTAATCTGGCTAACCATTTAAAACCATCAACTTGATAATCTCGCAATTGCGCTTGTAGTGTGGAGGGAACTTTGGGTTCAAAGTTTTTAGACTGTTCAACTTGTTCTAATAGTGTTTGCCAATGCTTGCCAGATTTGACCTGCATCCCATCTGTTAATTCATCAACTAAAGGCACTGCCAAAGAATGAACTTGTCCTTTCTCACCCATAAATTGCAAACCTGATAAGCGGCTTTTTAATTCTTCTGTCAGGGCTAAAAAATCACCACTTTCTAATTTAATAAAACGCCCAGGCGAAGCTTGCATTAGGCTTAACAAATCCTGCATATCAATCACCTGACCATCGTCTAACTTAAGATTCCCATCCACCTCGAACCAGTCTTGCTTTTTACGAATATTAACCTGCATTTGTTTTAATTGAGTTTGGGTTTTAAGCTTAACAGCAACCCCCTGGGGCCAGTGTAATTCAACTATATCAGTTAGCGATTTTAATTGTAATAGCGTTTCCAGTGCATCATCAAGATTGGGTAAATCCCAATGCCAATCAGAGCTTTCATCAAATAAAGAACAGCTATCCAATATGACTTGAGCTTGTTGTTCCTCTATCTTAAAATCCCTATTAGTTTGTACAGTCTCACCATTTATTTCAGATAAGATAATGGCATGACCTTGCCCTGGATGAAATAAAGGGCCTAAATTAGTTGAAATGTCTTTCGCTTTGTTAGTTTTTTCAACTTTTTCGGCTTTTTCGGCTTTTTGTACTACCTGCTTTTGTTTAAAAGGTTGCACAAAGCATTCAAACTCCAGCCCAGCTCCTGATAAAGGTTGAATATGTATCTGAGGCTTAGGGTTAGCTTTTACTAGTTTGGCATTACTCTGATCGACTCCTTTAACATCAGAGTGGATAGTTAATAATGGCGCAATACTACTAATGGTATCAACCACTTGTTGTTTTGCAATAGCAGGAATAGTAATTCCTTTTTTACCGATAATACTGGCTATCTGCATATGTTGACTATTGAATTCAACTAGTGAGGCTTTATTTTTTGAGTCTTCGAAGATCGCATAGTTTTCATCCCGAACAGGGTGAGGAATCATTTGCAGATTAATGCCTGTGTTGCTACTTTTAACCTGTAATATAACTTCTGAACTGATTAATTCAACGGGTTGATTGGGATTATCTGCGCGAAATAAAAGAGGATGTCCAATTGCTTCTTTTAAAAAAGGATAACCTAAAGCGTAATAATGTGTTCTGGGATAACGTCCATACGATTCATAGATCAGCTCTGTTTCAATACGGCGACACATATTACTGTCTTGTTCAGTGATATAATCAAAGCTACTGGTTTCATCGTACAAGCGTTCTAAAGAAACTCGTCTACCCTGAGACCACTTTTTGTTTTTACCCATCACCTGCTCTCTAGGTTCTAACTCGCAACCTCCACTATAAAAAGATACTCGCCAGGTTAAACGACTAGATCGCTCTTCTACCTCATTGTCTAAAGCAGATAAGGGTGTTTTTGTAACTTGATTAATGGCTTGTAACGAATTTAAAGCTGCCTCCCATGCGGGAGTAGGACGAATGAGATGGAGCAATGGTTTCCAGCTGATTAATTTATTAAGCTCATTTGTACTTTTAGTGCTTTGAGTATAGCTCTCTATTAGAGGAAGTAAGGTTTTATCAACCAAATTTTTATTTGAATGGTATAAAATAAATTGGCTTTCTATATAAAACCAACGTCTATTATGATTTTTTGCCTGAAGTGATGCTTTTTTAATTTGAGAAAGTATCTTTTTAGATAGTTTTTTACCTATCCATATATTACATAAACCCCAAAGTAATAAGTAGTTTGAGCTTGTTATAGCACTGCTTCTCCATTCAATTAACGGCTCTTGCTCTAGTAGATAGATGGGGGCATTATTGGGGTTTTCTGTTTTAGCAATAAGTTCTTCTAATAAGAAAAATTCATTGCTGGTTATATGATGTAATACAGCGTTTACTTGTTGCTTGGCAAGCATTCTATCTGTAGGCTTTTTTTGTGACAATAAGGCAATGATATAAAAAATACCATTCCAGCCTGGAATATACACTTTTTGTTTTCGAGTTTCTTTTTTTATTAAAGCTAAAGCTTGCTGATACTCTTTAATAGCAAGCTCATATTGTCCCTGTATCACATTTGTTTTAGCTTTTAAAATTAAGATATCACTACTGTTATTTTTAACTAAAGATATAAGTTTATTAAGAGTCAGTTTAATTGCACTAAAATCACCTTGTATCAGATATTGTTCTGCTAATAAAAGTTGTGGTGAAATAATGATATTTTTTATGTTATCTTGGACATTATAGCTATTAGTTTCATCCACAAGTTGTTGTAATAATTTAATAGCTGTTTCTTGATGGTAGTCTTCAGCACTGTAATTTTGAAAACAATAGGCTAATAAAAAATAACGAGCCTGGGGAGTAAAATAATTAAAAACAGCAGTATAATAGGGCTGAACAAAAAAAAACAGTAACATAAAAAGTTCCTGTGTTTCATATCTTAGATCAATTTGATAACTAAAAAGCCCTGTTAACTGTAATAATTGTTCATCATCGTGAGCAAAAAAACTAAGATAAGTTCTCCTAACGGTTTCCATCTGCCGATGTGTTGAAGGTATATTATAACTATCACTTTTTGTTGTTAAATAGGGAATACTTTGTTTTGCACAGATCATAATTGCCTCAAACCAGTCTTGCTTGATCGTATGCATAATCAGTAAGAGCATTAGTTCATCATGACAATAAAAAGTGCTACCCGTTTTAACTAATAAACCATCGTTTATCGCTCTTTCTCTAAACCCTTTTTCCATAATTTTTTCAAAGGGGCCTATCTGATGTTCTTTATAAAGTCTTCGTAAAATAGCAACCATTACCGTTTGGTTTACCGGGCGATGTAATACCGCAAAAACTTGTAATACAGCTTGCTCTTGTTGGTTATATTTTAAATACCGTCTATATAAAGCATTGGAGTCAGGAGTAATCTCTTGAAATAGTTTAGAGTTGTTATTACTCACTTTACATTCCCCTTTGTTGTAATAAGTTTGGCAATAAATATCCCATTTTCTTAATTGCCCTACTAAACTCTTTTTCTTTTTTAGAGTAAACAATCAGGCTTTTAGCATCAACATATTGGCAAAGATTTTTTGTACTTGGATCATTGCATATTTTTTTGATGAGTGAGCTGGAACTATGAATGATTTTTACCATTCCACCATCGACTAAGGAATTTGCTCTGTCTTTAATGAGTTTAAAAAATTCTATCACTTCTTTAGGTAAGCACTTATCATTATATTGCTCTAAAAATCGACAAAAATCTTCTTCATTTTGCCCTAACTCAATGGCATCAAGCGTTAAATCTTCTGATAATACCCAATAATTTTCCTCTTCCTGCACAGCAAACTGTTTTAATATTTGTAATTCATCCGCTTCAATTTTACGGATTAACTCAATTTCTAAATATTTATTAATTTTTAATAAAGGAGAAACACAAACTTCACTGGCCTTATATTGTGATGTCATGTTCATACAATACCAGCCTAATGGATTAATTTTAAAATAAAGTAACCCATCATAACGACTAAGAAACTGTACTCCGTCTGCCCCCCAAAGATCCTGATAATCACTCCTAACATAATAGGGAGGAATATATGCAATATCTATCATACCTAAGGTTGCTAAATATTCAAATAAATAAACCAGAATATAACGTCCCTCATGCACTTCAAAATAGTTTTCTGCATAGGCTAAAACCCCATAATCTCTATCCGCTAAATAAAGCCCAAAATCATTATTGCATAATTTAAGATCATAACCGCCAGCCTGAACAAACTTAAAAAAATGATTGATAGCTATCCATTGTTGATCGGGACATTCACATAAAATACTATCAATTTCACCGCGTCTTATCGCTACATCACTCATCAACTTACCTCGTCCATGCCCCTTTGAAGCTTGTCCCTTGATAAGGTTTATTCGTTTAAATTCATCTAATAGCCCCTTTTTTACCCAGCTATTGTAGATTTCTTTAATGGAATCTTGAATATTGCCCGTTAATGCTTTGATACCTTTTGCCGTTAAAACCAGCTTTTTACCATTGCGTTTTACTAAACTAGAAGCTTGTAATAATAAAGGCCAGGCATAAGGGCGAATAGGACGTATTGCTCCTCCTTCATAATTTTCCAGATCCTCTTGCTGATCCAAATGAAAATAATCACCAGCTATTAACACCTCCTCAATCTTACGAAGACTGGCACTAGTTGCAATATTGGTTTTATCACTGACTGTAATTTGTCCATTTTTGATTAAGTTCAACACGGCACTAAGATCATGACGAACCATTGTTTCAGTGTTTATAATTTTGATAGGAATTAAGTCTTCCTCACCATTTATATTTTTTCCATTAATTTTTCCATTAATATA
This sequence comes from uncultured Ectothiorhodospiraceae bacterium, assembly GCA_964391585.1. Taxonomy (GTDB): domain Bacteria; phylum Pseudomonadota; class Gammaproteobacteria; order GRL18; family GRL18; genus JADGAU01. The sequence continues at coordinate 16,522 of CAYMMQ010000010.1, read as the reverse complement.
GTTTTCAGGGACATTATCAGTTATGAGTACCTGATTCCTTTCAGGTTGCTGGACAAAATTTTTCAGTAATAATTGTAAGTCTTGTGGAATATATTTATTGATAAAGAATAAGCAAAGTGCACTTTGTTTTTTATTCTGATGTCTATCATAGTAATTTTGTTCCTTAAAAGAGCTCGTTAAATCCACCTCATATTTTGCCTTAAAACGATCAATGTGAATTTGACCATTCCAATGATATAGCGCTTCTGCTATTGCTAATTTTTCCCATTTATCAAGTAATAGCCAATAACCTTTTAACCTATCGGAAAGTAAGTATTTGCTTATCTCTTTAATCAAATCACCTTTACGGGTGACTTTTCTAGCTTCTTTGATAAATTTTAAGCGTTGCTTTAGTGAATCAACAGTGAGTTCAGATAAAGAATTATTTAGCATTTGGTTAATTCCATGGTAAAGGGAGAATTTTTTGAACTAAAGAGCAGCGTGCAGCAAAAGGTCTCGAATTATTTTTTATTACACTTAATTTTATTGTAACTTGTCTGGTTGAATAATTATATGCGTCAGCACTGCAACACTGGCCTATAGCTATACTTATTATACGAATTCATGTTACATTGTAAACCACATTAACTCTTTTAAAAAATATAGGTACATCTGTGCTAGTTCGCTATTTATTAATTTTCCCACTTTTGTTGCTGGCTTATAATCTACAAGCAGATGACAATGATTTAGATCAACTTTTAAATGAAGTTACCGAGTTAGCGACTAAAAGCAAAATCAATATCGACTATACCCCAGGAATTATTTCTATCATTAGCGGTGATGAACTTCGTGAAATGGGAATTTCTTACCTAGAACCCAATGTTATGGATCTTTTTCCTGGCTTTTCCTACGGTAAGTCACGAGCGTCTACTGACTTTACCAAATACATCTTTATGATCAACAGCATGGTTATCAATACTGAGCTGACGGGTGTTAATGTGTTTCCACGTTTAAACACTAAAGTGATCAAGCGTATTGAATTGATCCGAGGTCCTAGTTCAGCACTTTATGGCGGCAATGCCTTTTCTGCCATCATTAATATCGTCACCAAAGATGAAGGCAATATGATCTGGCTTGATCCTGCGGCTTATAGTAACACGCATAAAACAACTAATGCTGGTGGTATATTTAATCTTGAAGAAGGAGAGCTAAAGTTGGGCGGGCGCTTCCAATATAATAAGACTGATGGCCCTGATCAAATAATTACTCAGGATGCCGGTTCACTTTCCGGTGAAAAGACGATAATACCCTCCAAGCTAGATAACAGTATGGATAATTATGATCTAGGCTTTAACCTCGCTTATCAAGACTTTACACTGACTTATGCTCGGCAACACTATGCTTTTTCTGAAGCTTATGGTATGTCTGATGCCTATTTACCGCTAAAGCGGGAAGATAATGCCATGGTTGAAACCCAAAATTTATTAGAATTGAGCTACTCTTTTACCCTTAAACAATGGCAGCTGGAAACAAAATTTGGTTCTATGCAGTATCGCTTACTCGCTAATGATGCCTATATTGCACCACTTGAAAGCTCTGACTTTTTAATTGACATGCATTTTAAAGAGCGCAATTTCTATAGTCAAATTGAAGCAACCCGCAGCATTAATCAGCACCATTTGTTGTTGGGAACACGTACTTTTCATTCAAAATTGTATCATGCCGAATATGGTTCCAGTTTGGACCTTGAAACAGGTGCAAGCTATGCTAGCCCCATCAATATAGCTGGAGCATTTCCTAAGGTTAATCGCAAAATTCATTCCCTTTGGGCACAAGAACACTATGTATTTAATGATAATTTATCGCTGATAGCAAACCTTCGCTATGATACCATTAGTGATTTGAACAAAGATGCCCTATCGCCTCGTTTAGCTTTTATCTATCAATCCAATGAGCAGCATATTGTTAAAGTACAATATGCTCAAGGTTTTAGGATACCCGTTTATTTTTTCCTTTATGGTGATGGCTCAAAATCAATTTTAGAGGGGTATCCAGGTCTAGGCTTAGATCGTTCTCATAATTACGAAATGAGTTACATTTATAAACAAACCAACCAAAGTATTAAGTCAACCCTTTATCATACCAATATGTATAAAGTTCATGGCTATAGTCAAGAAGGTATGGTTGTGGTTGAATATAATAATTCTATTCAAACATCGGGGCTTGAACTTGAATACCTTAAAAAGTTTAAGTCGCTGAGCATTAAGGCAAATTTAGCCTATAACTTCCACACTAAAAGAAAATACTTAGGCTCAACCCTATATGAAGGCAAAATTTCACCATTTCCTAAGTTATTGGCTAATTTAATTTTAACCGCCCCGCTAAGCTCAAATATTTCTTGTAGCTTGTGGTATCACTATAAAGGGCCAGTATCTCAATATAAAATGGATACTCAATACCCTGGAAATCATATCATTAATTTAGCTTTTAGCTACACGCCAAAATCCTTGCAGGAGCATCTGAAAATAACCTTATCAATAACTGATCTATTAAACCAGAAATACAATAGACCGCCTTATCCAAATAGTTACAAAGAAGAAGAATTAATAACCAATCAACAAAAAATAGGCTTACAATTAAGTTATGAGTTTTAATGTCAATATATTAAAAATTTAATAGGGCAATTAAATTGGACGTGCAAACATTCTTGACACCCAATAAGTTCGGTAAAAAAGAAATTCTAAACTATTTTTTAGGGTTTGCTGTAGTGCTTATGCTTTGTTGTAGCCATTTGAATGCTATGTCTCATGATATGCTTGATGCCAGAATACATATTGGCCTAAAGCTCTTTCGCGCTACTCTCGCCTCTGATACTCGTATCAAAAACAAGGTTAATGCAGACGAACAGCTACCATTACTTTTGATTTATAAAAACAACAAAGATAAAAACCATCATTATAGACAAAGTTTAATTTCTTCGAGTAGAAATAATCAACCAATTCGGGTCAAAGGGCTTAATATCCTTGTTGAGAGTATATCTATTGAAAACTTTATCTCCGTTCAACTTAAGCAACAAGCTACACATCCTGGGGGGGTTTTCCTGCTTGATCAGTTTTCCAACAGTGAACTTAAACAAATTAGTGACTATGGTATTAAATATCAGCTAATCACTTTTTCACCTTATGAGGGTGATGTTGAAAAAGGTATTTCAGCTGGAATAAGTATTGGAACCAGAGTGCGGCCCTATATTAACCTCCCCTTATTGAAACAATCTAACATTCAGATTAAGTCCCTTTTTTTACAGGTTGCAAAAAAATATGCTGAATGACTACTTAATCAACCATACCAGAAAATTCCATCAATTCGTCAATATGCTTTTTTTGCTCATCACTTTATTATTGACATTATTATTGATAGTGTATTGGCAAACCGTATTAGAGCCAAGAATTCATAGCGAATTTGAGGCAAATGCACAAATCATTGCGACATCACAAGGCATTTTTATTTCACAAAACTTAATTTCAGAACAGGGTGATTTACGAATAAATCAAATATCCAATACACTAGGAGAGATTCTGTTATTAAAAGACCCTATTATCGAGCAAGTTTTTTTTAAAAAAATCAGTGTAGAGTTAGATGAGGATTTTCTCCTTGAGCAGGCAAGTATTTTACAAATTTCACCAAACAGTATAAAGCCACTACTTACAGTTGGTACAAATTTGTGTGCTTTATGTTTTCAATCTAAGATACCTATTTATGCTCACAGATCTAATGAATTATTAATTGGTGTAGCAACTTTGCAGGTTAATCATGCACTTTTTGATAACTTTAAAAGTGATGTTGAAAACAAATTACTCATTGAAGCTTTTATTGTATTACTGGTTCTTTTCTTCACTTGGTTTTGTGTGATGCAACTGATCAGACAATTACAGCTACAAATCACTATTCGACAAAAAACAGAGCATGCATTAGAAGCCGCTAAATTAAAAGCAGAGTATGCAAATGAAAGCAAAAGTCAATTTTTAGCTAAAATGAGTCATGAAATTAGAACCCCCATCAATGGGGTAATAGGACTGAGCTTTTTAATGTTAAAAGAAAAACTTTCCGATAAACAGCAGCAGTATATAAAAAAAATTGAAACTTCCGCCAATATATTATTAAGCTTAATTAATGACATATTGGATTTCTCTAAAATTGAATCGGGGAAAATGGAGTTAGAAAAGATAAGCTTTACGCTTGATGAAGTTCTGGATAGTGTAAATACTATACTCAACCCCCTAGCTGAAGAAAAAAGTGTCGACCTTGTTTTTTCAATAGCAGATCAAGTACCTCATTTTTTAATAGGAGATCCGCTTCGTTTAAAACAAGTTTTATTAAATCTTTGTAATAATGCACTTAAGTTTACCGAGCAGGGTGGTATTATGGTTAGTGTCCAGTTGATAAAACTTCAGGACAAGCAATTAAGCTTGCAATTTGATGTTACAGATACTGGTATTGGTATTGAACCACTACAACAAGATAAGTTATTTAAATCATTCACCCAAGTTGATAACTCTACTTCCAGAAAGTATGGAGGAACAGGTCTGGGACTTGCTATTTGTAAACAGCTCACTGAACTCATGCACGGGGAAATTTGGCTAAAAAGTAAAGTTGGTGTTGGTAGTTGTTTTTCTTTTACAGCAAGCTTTACGGTAAATGAGAAAAGTGAAAATTTTAATGAAAAAGCTTTGCATACATCAAACTTAGCAACTGACTTTTCCTGGCCTAATGCAACAATTTTATTAGTAGAAGATAATAGAATTAATCAAGAAATTACTCTCGCCCTATTGGAAGATAGCAAAATGTCGATTGATATTGCCAATAATGGTATTGAAGCAATTGAGAAAATTTCGGCTCATCCCTACGATTTAGTGATAATGGACATACAAATGCCAAAAATGGATGGTATAACAGCCACTGCCATCATTCGTAAAAAATTCTCTAGTCAACAGTTACCCATTATTGCGATGACAGCACATGCGATGACTGCAGATATTGAGAATTTTTTATCTTCCGGTATGAATGATTATATTTCCAAACCATTTCAGTTAGCTGATTTCTTTAGGGTGATAAGCAAGTGGTTAGCGGTGGTTTCCCCTGCCAAACAGCAGAATATTGTGTTAAAAACTAATAAGCCGACAATTTCATTGCCAGAAAATTTCAAAGGCATTGAAATAAACGAACTTTTATCTCGACTAAGAAATGATCGTCATTTAGTCTTACAACTGCTGACTGATTTTATCGATAAGCAACAACCTTTATTAACTCAAGTTACTGAAAATATAAAAAATGGCGATCTCACTGTGGCAAAAGAAATAATTCATGGTATGAAGGGCACCAGTGGCAACCTTTGTTTGCAAGACATCTATCCACTTTGCATTAGCTTGGAACAAGCTTTTTTTGATGGCGAAACGCAAATTAGCCTTGATTTATTACAACAACTGAGTCAAGCATTTTCTCAACTCAGGGATTTCGTAGAAAAATTTAAATCAATACTCGAGTGCGATGCTAATGCTACAACCATCAAAACTCCACAAACTTGTATCAATGATAATGGGCTGCAACACTTAGTGGCTAACTTAGAGCAATTAATTATAAAAAAAGATCTGCAGGCAACTATTGTGGTGAAGGAGTTAACAAGTATATTAACGCACACAGACTATGAGTACGATATTACCCAGCTAATACTACATTTAAATCTGTTAAACTATGAAAATGCTTTAATTAGTATTCAAAATATTGCCCAATTATTATCAGCTCAACATAAAATAAAAGCCACTGACTAAAGCAATCATTTTGAAAGTTAATACAGTTAGTCAAGAATTTATTCTTTGCATAAGCAAGTATCGATAAGCAAAGCAAGTTGAAAAAGCGGCGTAATAAAGAAAGGCAGTTTTTTGAAAAAGTTGTCTAGACGATTTGGAGTGGTATAATTTCAGATTAACTAATTTATTTACTCACATGGTTAAAGTACGGCATTGATTTGTACTTTATCGAAAAATTGTCCGGTTTCGTCCTGTTCCCTTAGCTTTGTATAACATGGCATCAGCTAATTTCAAGATGTCATCAAGGGTTGATATACTGTCATCTTTAATAGCGACCCCAATACTAACGGTGCAAGAAACCTCTATTCCTTTATCTGTTTTTATATGTTCTTTTTCTACTTGTGCTCGAATAAGCTCGGCTTGCTGACATGCCTCCTCTAGGGTTATGTCCTCAATTAATATAGCAAACTCTTCACCACCCAAACGAGAAAAAATACATTCTTTATCTAGAGTGGATTGTATTGCTCCAGTCATGGTACGGAGTATGTTATCACCAGTTTGGTGCCCATAACTGTCATTAAAGTTCTTAAAGTGATCAATATCTATCATCAATACTGCAGTTGATGCAACTGATGGTGCCCATAACTGTCATTAAAGTTCTTAAAGTGATCAATATCTATCATCAATACTGCAGTTGATGCAACTGATTCGGCAAAGACTTTTTGCCCTAACGTGAAAAACATCCGGCGATTGTAAACACCTGTCAAGGAGTCTCTGCTCGCCAGAAACTCAAGCTCTCGAAGCGTTTCAAGTTGGCGGAGTTGAGAGTTAACTCTGACAATTAATTCCCTTGATTTACATGGCTTCGTCACATAATCAACACCACCAGCATCATAAGCTTTTTCAATTGTATCTGTGTCGTCACGTGCTGTGAGAAAAATGACAGGAATATTTCTATATAAAGGTAATTGTTTTAATTTTGCACATAATTCAAAGCCATCCATTTCTGGCATCATTATATCTAACAAAATTAAATCAAATTCAAATTGAGATAGACGCTCTAATGCCTCTACACCACTTTTTGCAAAACTAATATTGAGACCTTCAGAATCAAGTGCATTGAAAGATGCGTGAATATTCACGGGATCATCATCAACAATCAGGACACTATGTTGTATTTTACTCATATTGATTTTCTATACATATTTATAGCTAACTCCTTAAGTAAAGCATTTCAAGTGATTGAACGTCATTTCCACATTATATATGTATTTTTAACTTGTTCAAGCACTCTATTTTATTGGGATTTCTCAGCCCATACATATTTCCTATTAGAATGTTTATAGTTTATGTACTATTTTTTCAGTTCCAAATCATTTTTATTTCATCATCAGATAATATTCTTTTCCTGTCTATTGGGGTATATCCAGTTATACGCTTCGTTACTCCATCCATAGGCGAAGGCTCACAATATCCCATTTCACTGGTAAAGCTAAACAGCTGTTTTAAATAACTTCTCAATCTATCAGCCGACCTTGCGCCTCTTTCTGTACTATAACTTTCAATATAGCTTGTTAAATCAACTTTTCGTACGTCTCTTACACGTAAGCGCCCAAATTTATCATCTAGATTATTTAAGTATCCTTTAACTTGTTTGGGCACTTTAGGTTTGGGCACTTTAGAGAGTGGGACAATAACTTTGTTATAATACTTATCAATCAATTCAGATATCGTTATTTTAGTAATTTCATTATTCTGTGCTAGTCCACTTGCTTTATGCTTAGCATCCTTTAATGATAAAGGTGGATATTTACTAATAGTGATAATTTGTGTTTTACCCTTGATTCTTTTTCGTATAGTATATGTCTTTGATGATTTTCTAATATGTAAGTAAAGGCTGTTAATGCTGTATACCATTATGTATACCAATCTTGAGCGAATACACTCGAACATCATAGAATACAAACAAATTAAAAACATAACCAATTGAATATTATACAATAATGAACAATAAAAAACGACTAAAAATACTTTTTGTGTGCATGGGCAATATTTGTCGCTCCCCTACTGCTCATGGTGTGTTTGAACATGTGGTTAAACAGGCTGGGTTAAGCGATAAATTAATCATCGACTCTGCAGGGACTCACGCTTATCATGTGGGCGAGCAACCAGATCGCCGATCACAACAAACAGCTTTATCTCATGGGGTTGATTTGAGTTATATTCGAGCGAGGCAAGTGAAGAAATCAGACTTTGAACAGTTTGATTATGTCTTAGCGATGGATCATGATAATCACCAAAATCTAATACATCTCTGCCCGGAAGGATTAAAAAATAAAGTGCAGTTTTTTCTTGATTATGGTTCTAAGGATTTACGCAGCAGAGAAGTCCCAGATCCGTATTATGGAGGTGGTCATGGCTTTGAAAATGTTTATCAACTGGTACTTGAGGCAAGTGAAGGCCTATTAAAAGAAGTTCAAAATAGATTAGTATTATAAGGGAGAAACTCATTTATTCTAGCTTTCCCCTTTTTCAAAGAGGTGTTTTTTTAGATTATAAACGCTTGATCTAATGTCACTAATTAAAACATCAAATCTCCCCTATCCCCTCTTTTCTAAAGAGGGGAATATTAAGAGCTAAGCTATGAAATTAGTATAGTTTGTAGCTTTAGATAAGTGAAAGCTCATCCACCCTATTGAAGTTAATGTTGATTGGCTTGTTTTTCTTGTTTGATTTGCTCAAGCTCTCTAACAACAACTTCCCATTGATCCACTTGCTTGGCTAATGAAGGAAAGGTTTGTTCATCAGGTTCAAATTGGAATTTTTCAATATCAGCATATAAGACTTCAAGACTTTTAGAAAATGATGAACTTGGATCAATTTTACTAAAACCATGTTGTTTTAACAATTCAAGCTGCCCAACAAAATCATCTGCATCACAAGCAATAGCTAGTTTAAAAAAGATAATTTTACTTAGGATAAACAAGCGTTTTAATAAACTTTCCACTGCATCATCATACTTATACTTAGTAGCAAAAGACAAAGCGATACCTGCTTCATATTGTGCTTCCATATATAATTTTTCAATTGGGTTAATTTGTGCACCAGCACATTCACCCACACCAACCGATAATACTTGAAAGGCTTCTCTCTCACCTAAGTCTCGCACTAAAAAAGGTAATTCAGTTTCTCTAACTAGGGTTAATGGATGCAATAAATCTTTAAAATATTCTTCACCTTTGCGCCTTGCCCAAGTGAAAAAAGATTCTGTGGTATGTTTATCTTTGTTATAGCTTGCCGTTATAATATCTAAGGCTTTAAATACTCGAGCAGCTGGAACTTGAGGTCCATCAAAAGCTATCTGTCCACCATCACGACCATTTCCAGCAAGCTGCAATTTATAACTGGGAATTAAGGTGCCAAAATGACGAATACCTTTACCATAAAAGCCCACATCAGCAATTGATGAGTTGGCACAACTATTCTGACAGCCATTAATTCGAACATTTAATGGATTACCTCGGCTCTGAATAATTTGCCCTACTCGATCGGAGTTTGTAATGCCCAGAGGACAAGTACTCGTGCCTGGGCAACTGACCACACCCTGCCACTTATCAGCCACTTTTAAGCCTAAATCGGCTATTTTTTCACTAATGAAAGCAACTTTTTCTTGCGGCACATTAAACAAAGTCAGGTTTTGCTCTTGATTGGTACGCAAATCATCTAAATTTTCATCTTCTAATAATTGCGCTAATCCACGAAATTGCTTAATACTCAGATCACCATTTCTGACAAAAATAGGCAATGCAAAAAAGCCTTTTTGTCTTTGCTCAGTCGGCTTGGATAAATTTTCACCTAAAGCTGTTGCTGTTACTTCTGCCTTACGCCAAACGGCATTCGCTGTTTTTTCATGATTGTAAGCAACTTTATTACGGGTAAATTCTTTTAAAAAATCTGCTTTAAACTTTTCTTCACCAAAACGTTCGACTAAGAACTTAATCCGGTTTCTGGTACGTTTTTTTCGATCAGAAAAACGGTCGTGTAAAATTAATACAGCTTCAATCGCAGGGATTAATTCATTTTCAGTAACAAAATCTAATAATTCAACCGCTAATTTTGGTTTTGCCCCCAAGCCACCACCGACTAAAAGTTTAAAACCCTTGTTGCCATCTTTAACCGTAGCAATCACAGCAAGATCGTGAATTAAACCTTGGGCACAGTCATGAGCACAACCTGAGAAGCTAATTTTAAACTTACGAGGTAAAGATTGGGTTAATGGATGTCTGACAAAAAACTTTGCCACTTGATCAAGATAAGCTTGCACATCAACATGCTCTGCAGGGCAAACACCAGACAAATGACAAGCGGTAATATTTCTAACCGTATTGCCTGCTGCTTCTCTGGTCGCAATATCATATTGTCCTAACTCACGTTGTAAATCTGGCGTGTTTCTTAGTGGTACATAATGAAACTGAATATCTTGGCGAGTAGTAATTTGTGCATCATCCATAATAGAGAATTTTTCGATGCAATTTGCAAAACCTAGCATTTGCTTTGCACTCATTTTCCCACCGGGAAGTTTGGTTCTTATCATACACATACCATCTTGACGCTGGTTATAAACGCCTAAATGTAAGCGTGTATGCAAAAAATCATTCGCATCGAGTTCGCCGGCTAAAAAAGACTCTAAAGCTTGTTCATAATGCTCAAAATCAGCAGTATCAATCATTTTATTATTTTCTTGACTCATTAATTTTATTCCCAGCTAAAAATTATTTTAAACATGTTTTATATCGGTAATACTAGTATACATAAAAAAGCCCTTAATTTATGAATAACTTAACTTATAATAATTTAACTTATAAACAGTAAGGGCACTTTATCATTATCAAACACCGTAAAGTGCGAAAAAACTTATAAAAAAGCTTATAAAAAAACTTATAAAAAGTCCAACTCAGGTGTAAGTTGTTGTAATTCCAACAATGATGGATTGTTATTTGTAGTTGCTTGCGTTTTGTTAGATGGTGTAATATCAGTTTTGTTTAGCAACACTTCTTTTAAAAATTTAAAAAATACCGTATAAACAGTAGTTTCACCTTTATCATCAGTAACAATAAAAAAAGGTGCACGATCAACATTATATTGACTGGCTAATTCTAAGCCTTCACTGTTTGGATCACGTTCATCAGCAATAACAATACGGTTTACTCTATGCATCATATTTTCATTATTTAAGCGTTGTTCTACATCTTTGCACTTAGCACAAAGTTCGCCATCGTGTTTGATTTTTTTAACTAATGTAATATGTTTCATATTATCAATACCCACTATGATTGAATCATGTTATCGGTTTATTAAGCACTCTTTTTAAGCACTCATTTAAGCATTCTTTTTTTGATCGACTGTGTGTAAACCACATTCTTTCTCCGCACTCGCTTCCCACCACCAACGACCTTCACGTTCATGTTGATTCGGTAAAACGGGACGAGTACAAGGCTCACACCCAATACTGACAAAACCTTGCTGGTGCAAGGGATTAAAAGGCACATCGTTTTCACGAATATATTGCCAAACTTGTGCTGACGTCCAATTGGCTAAGGGATTATATTTTAATAACTGACGTTCTGGACGAGAAAAAGCTGGATCCCATTGCACAGTTGGCAAATGATCTCGAGTATCAACACTTTGATCACGTCGTTGTCCAGTTAACCAAGCATCTAAATTTGCCAGCTTTCTTCTTAACGGTTCAACTTTTCGAATGGTACAACATTCCTTGTGACCATCGTGCATAAAGCTATATAAACCTTTTTCTTGTACCAGTTTTTGTAACAACTCATGTTGAGGCACTAAGATTTCAATATCAATTCCATAATGGTTGCGCACTGTTTCTAGAAACTGATACGTTTCAGGATGTAAGCGTCCTGTATCTAAAGAAAAAACAGAAACATGGTTACTCACTTTAGTTGCCATATCAATTAATACTACATCTTCTGCACCACTAAATGAAATTGCAATCTCACCCGTTTTTTCAAAGGCTGCTTGAATTATCTCTAGTGGTGATTTACTTTTATATTCGTTTGCCAAACTTTCAATGTTTAACGATGATAAGGTCATTTTTTTACTCCAACGAGTACTTAATTTAAGCGTATTATATCGATCGACTTTATTTTTTTGAAATACTTTATTGCTATATACTTATAACTAAATTATATTAATAGCCTTTAAATAATATTTCTTTTCATATAAAGCGCTTTTTTCTTAAGCATTAATTGAGGTAAAAACTTGAAACTACAACAATTACGTTTTATTAAAGAAGTCAAAAACAAAGGCTTAAATATCTCTGCCGCTGCCGTTTCATTACATACCTCGCAACCCGGTATGAGTACCCAAATTCGGCTTTTAGAGGAAGAATTAGGCATTAGAATTTTTGAGCGCAATGGTCGGCAAATTAGTGGAACAACGATTGCCGGTGAAAAAATCCTAGCCCTTAGCGACGAGATCCTAAGTAATATTGATAAAATCCGTAAAACCGCTGAGGATTTTAGTGCGCCTGATCAAGGAATTTTGAGTATAGCAACCACCCACGCTCAAGCCTGTTATGTTTTACCTGATATTATCACTCGCTTTCGTAAAAACTACCCCAATATTGTTTTAAACCTGCAGCAGGGTACACCGATGCAAATTTCTGAAATGGCTTCTAAAAGCATGGTTGACTTTGCTATTGCATCTGAAGCGATTGACTTATTTGATGATTTGCTCATGTTGCCTTGTTACCGCTGGAATAAAAGTATTATTACCCCCAAAGATCATCCCTTATGTTTTGAGAAAAAGCTCACCTTAGAAGCTGTGGCAAAATACCCGATCATAACCTATGTTTTTGGTTTTACGGGACGCTCCAAACTTGATCATGCTTTTAATTCACGTAACTTAGTTCCCAATGTAGTGATTACCGCTGCCGATACTGATGTAATTAAAACCTATGTGCGAGGTAATCATGGCATCGGAATTATTGCTAGTATGGGATTTAAGGAAAGTGATGCGGCTGATTTATGTTGTCTTGATGCCAGCCATTTGTTTGAAAGTAATGTTACTTGGATAGGTTTAAAAAAAGGTTTTTTCCTGCGTGAGTTTCAATATGACTTTATCCATGAGTTTGCACCACATCTAGGAGTGGATAAAGTGAATGCTGCATTATTAAATGGTGATAAAAAATTTATCATTGATTTATTTCGCAGGGTAACATTACCACAGCGTTAATTAATGAACCAAAGTACTCCCATATACATATCTGCTGCCCATAAATCCTCAGGAAAAACCATCCTTACGATGGGGATTACGTCCGCCTTGATGAAAATGGATTATGAGGTGCAATGTTTTAAAAAAGGGCCGGATTATATTGATCCGCTTTGGCATAGTTATACCAGTAATAAACCTTGTTATCATCTGGATTTTAATACCATGTCAGATGAGGAAATTATTAAAAGATATCAGCAACACGCTTATTTTTCACATATTTCGCTGATTGAAGGTAATAAAGGTCTTTATGATGGCGTTGATCTAAAAGGCGCTGATTGTAATGCCAGTTTAGCCAAACTATTGAATGCTCACGTTATCTTGGTCATTGATTGTAAAGGTATTACCAGAGGCATTATTCCTTTGTTATTAGGGTATAAGGCATTTGATCCCAAGGTTAATATTGCAGGTTTGATTTTAAATCAAGTTGCGGGTAGTCGACATGAAAAAAAATTACGTGAAAGTATCAGTTATTACACCGATTTAAACATTTTTGGTGCAGTAGCGGCTAATAAAGGGTTAATTATTCAAGAACGTCATCTTGGACTTATTCCCAGCCATGAAAGCAAACAAAGAAACAATAAAATTAACACCATTCGACATATTATAGAAAACTCGGTTGATCTCAAGAAAATAGCTCAATTAGGATTAGCAACACAAACAAAGCAACAATCATTTATATTCCCTGACTCAAACAAGCAACAACAAAAGGACTCTTCGGAAAAGAGTATCAAAATAGCTATTTTTAAAGATCCCGCTTTTGGTTTTTATTATCCAGCAGATTTAGATGCTTTAGAAACGGAAGGAGCAGAATTAATCGTTGTTAATGCTTTAAAAGATAAAAAATTACCTGAAAATATTGATGCAATATTTATTGGTGGTGGTTTTCCAGAAACCCACCTAGTCGCATTAGAGAAAAATTTATCCCTACGCCAAGAAATATTCCAAGCAATTGACTCTGGCCTACCTGCTTATGCAGAATGTGGTGGCATGATGTATTTGTGTCGCAATATTCAATGGAAAAAACAACAATATCAAATGGTGGGTATTATTGCAGCAGATGTCAAAATGTATCAACATCCACAAGGGCGTGGTTTAGTACGATATAGTGAAACAAAACAGATGCCCTGGCCACAACTAGAGCAAACAGCTAAGAAAAATAACATTAAGGGAAAAATTCTCAAAGCACATGAATTTCATTATTCACGACTCAAACATATCGATAAAAAATTAAAGTTTGCCTATCAAATCAAACGTGGCGTTGGAATTACCGGGACTGCAGACGGGCTAATTTATAAGAATTTACTCGCCTCTTATATTCACCTACAAGATAGCGAGCAACATTCCTGGGTTAAGCGCTTTATGCATTTTGTCCGTTCAAAAAAATAATATGATAAATACTTAAGTTTGCAGTTGTTCAGCTGTTTGCACTTTTTCCATTACCAATAAATTAGTTTTACCCACCATCAAATCCAGTGACATACGTAAACGCCTAAATACATTTTCTTGACGATAAGGTAGATTATGTTTTGCACAAATTTCTTGTACCAAAGGCTGCATTTTTTGGTACTGGCTTAAAGGCAGAAATGGGAACAAATGATGTTCAATTTGATAATTTAACCAGCCATGTGAAAAGTCAATAATATCAGAGCCGGTTTTGTAATTAACGCTACCGATAATCTGGCGTAAATAAAACTCACCTTTACTTTTGGTCGGAGCATCAAAACGATAAATATCACAAGCAGAATGATTAGGAATAATCACTAAAAAAGAATGTAAATTAGCAATAACCTCAGCCAAGATCGAGGTGTATAAAACATTCATTACCGCTTCCACACCCAGCGGTAAAAATAATAAAGGCATAAAAACAAAGCGGAAGAAAAAATAAGGTAGGTAGAATTTTACCCACAAATCATAACCATCTTTGGAAAAGGGACTCCAAGCTTCTTTGCGGATAAAAGTGTCAACTTCTTCTTCACCTCGTTTGCGTCTTTCTGCATTGCCAAGAATTTTCAATGTATTCGGTGCATAATAGGCAATTTTCCAGATCATGGCAAAGAAAATAACTATCGCATAACGTAAAAACATCGGCATAGATGATTGCCTTAACCACTCCATATTATGTTCGATATTATCAGGATCATCTTTTTCACCTAAATGATAATGATGCATATTATTATGTTCAACCTGCCATGCAGCGGGATAAATCCAGTCTATCCAATCTATCACCCGGCGCCAACCTTTGGCATATTTTTCACGGGTATAATGGGCAGGAACACCAGCTACATTATCATAGGCACCATGTAAAATAGGATGGGTAACATTTGCCCAACGAGAAACATTGGCAATGGCAATAAGTAAGGCTGCAAAGGGATTAAAGGGGATAATCCAAGCGGTTGCATAACCTAAAAACGCACAAATTTTACCCCACATTTGCAATTTTTTAAGATGTTGGAAATCTTCTAAATTTGGTGCGCCAATGGCTTCTCTAACCTGATCAATATCTTGGGCTAATTGTTTGGTATCAACACTGGCGTAATCTATACTCATGAGCAACTCTTATTTCGCAAAAAAAGGATTCATAATACCAGAAAATAATTTTTTTTCCGAGTTTTATCTGATGTTTTCAATTGATATTAATGCTTGCAAAATGTTTTTGAGTTTCCTATCCTTAAGTACTGCATCGTAATAAACTTTAAATTTAATATAAGTGCTATGAATATCAGCTTTATTTTGACTTCGTAGCAACTTAATTTATCATTAGTGAGGCAAAATTTCATGAGTGTGGCTGAAGAAATCGTCGAGTCAGTAAAAAAGTTACCAGAATCTAAACAAATTGAAATTTTAGATTTTGTGCAATATATAGAACAAAAAAACAAGCAAACTATTAATCCAAGTGATTCAGATATATCGTTAACTCTAGCAATGCGTGGAATGGAAGATGAAGAAGCTATTTATACCCAAAATGATTTAAAGGAAGTTTATTGATGCATGATGAAGGGAGCATTATTTTATTTAACTTTCCTCAAACTGATCAAGAAATAGGGAAACTTCGCCCAGCACTCATAATAAGGAAGTTACCTGGAAAATTCAATGATTCGCTAATCTGCATGATTTCTTCTCAATTACATCATTATCAGCCTGATTTTGATGAAGTTATTCACCCTGAAGATGATGATTATATTCAATCAGGTCTTAAATTAGTTAGTGTTATCCGCTTAAGCAGACTTGCTGTGGTTGAAAAAAGTTTATTTATGGGGAAATTAGGCGATATTAATTCCCACCGTTTACAGCGATTAAAAATAAACTTATCTCAATGGATTGATGGAAAAACAAAATAATAGGTAAATTCTAATATATGGAGGTACTTGCAAAATTAAGTTTTTTGGAAAAAATATTCTGAAAAACGGAGTTTATATGAATAAATGAGTATTTTCAGGTTATTT
>CAYMMQ010000009.1:4622-36734 GCA_964391585.1 uncultured Ectothiorhodospiraceae bacterium | reverse complement strand
TGCAGATTTTGGTTCATTTACAATATCTGATGATTTTACAATGACTGGTGGTACGCTGTGGAATAGTGGTTCAGGGGAAACTTTAACAGTATCTTCAGGAGTTCTTAATTTGACTGATGTAAATATTTCTGAACTAAATATAACTATTGCAAGCGGAGTTACGGGAATTTTGGTGGAAAATACTTTTGATAAAGAAGTTATTGATAATTCAAATGTTGGAGATACTGCTTGGTGTTCAGGAAGTGCAAATAATAATTTTGTGCATGATTCATCTTATGTTGGAGGAAATAATCTTGTTTCGGATAGTGTTTTGACATCGGATGTTACTTTAACTTCAGGATGTATATATACAGTTGAAAATATAACTATTGATGGAGATTTAACAATAACAGGTAATGGTGCTACAATTAATTTTAGTAGTACTTTGTTTACGAGTACTGGTTTACATATTTGGACACTTGATAATGTTGTTTCTCATCCAATAACTGGAAATCCAACTTTTGTATCTATGGAATTAGGAGATTATCTTAATTTAATAGATATAGATAGAAATGATGAATTTGGAGGAACAGGGTATTTATTTCAAGGAACTGTTAATGTATCACAATTAACAGTATCACAAGTTGAGTGGCTTCAAGGATCTTCATTGGTAGGAAATACAACATTTTATTTGAATAATGAAATAGATGGGCAGCCTGGATTTAATCCAGTACAAAATGGGTATGCTCTGACGATTCATTGTCTTGATGCAGGAACTTATGGATTTGATTGGCAGTACGGAGGACATACATTTGATGGTCCTACGGTAATTACAGGAGATTGTCGTTATGCAGATTTTGGTTCATTTACAATATCTGATGATTTTACAATGACTGGTGGTACGTTGTGGAATAGTGGTCCAGGAGAAATTTTAACAGTATCTTCAGGAGTTCTTAATTTGACTGATGTAAATATTTCTGAACTTAATGTTACAATTTCAAGTGGTGTTACTGGAGTTGTTTCTGATAGTTGGTTTAATAAGGATGTACATGATAATTCAGGACTTGCAGCAACAAGTTGGTGCGTCAACGATGTAGGGAATAACTATACAAATGGAGCAGTATATTATGGACTTAATGATGGAACTTGTGTTATTGGTGCATTTTCAATTGATACTGTAACTTGCACAGCTACAGCACCAATTGAAGCGTCGTCTACAGTATTTCCTGTGGTTGCAAATTATACAGATGGTGGAGAAACCGTAACACAGGCTAGTGCTGAGGTTAATTTATCAGCTACAACTTCAGATGTGAGTTGTACTATTTTTGCTAGTTATGTTACTTGTGATGTGCCTATGCAGTATTATGATCCTGCTGGTATATATGATTTGAATGTAACTTTAAATCATACTGGTGGTTCAGAATCTGATTTAAGTCAGACTTGTGAATATTACGAGTTGACAGCTTCTGGTCAATCAGCGAATGTGTTGTCGTTTCCTTTTTCGGGTCCAGGAGATAGTGTAAGTGCGAATGTTGTCATAAATAATACAGGAAATGCAGCTTTTGATGTTTTTATAACTTCATATGATTTAACTGGAGATACTTTAACTTCAGAAACTTTAACTGCGGATAATTTTTATGCTTCATTGTCGTCTTCAGGAACAAATCCTATATCAATGGTTGATTCAACTTCGGTAAATGTTACAATGCAGTTAACACCTCAGCAATCGTCGACGTTATATTTGTTTGTTGATTTGCCACAGGATTTATTTCCTCAAATATATATTGCAAATACACCGTGGTTAGTTTCTTTGCAATAGTAACGCTTACATCCTTCCTTCCTAACAAACGATTGGAGGAGTAATCCTCCTTTCGTAACATTTTTATATTTGTTAGTCTTTGGTGTAAGAATATGAAGAATTGGATGATGATTATATTAATTGGAGGATGTATGTTTATGATAATTCCTAATGGTTTATCTCTTGGTGTTGCTCATTCTTTTTTGTCAGATGGTGATTTTTTTATGAATAAGTCAAGTACTGCTACTTTTAATTTTATTTTACAAAATGCAGATGATGTTACAAAGGAGATGGTGTTTAGAGTTGAAACAGAATTTCCTATGACAATTGGGGATGATGAACTTTCATATTTTGAAGATACTTATAAATTATTACCGAATTCAAATACTCCTGTAAAATTGGAATTTCATGCTCCTGATTTTAATTCGAAGTTTAAGATTGTACATACTCATTTTGAAAAGAGTACTGGATCTGGTCAGATACATATTATTCAGAAGACATCTGGAGATTTTGATGTAAAGGTTGGTGATGGTAATGTATATTATACTCCCATAATTCCTTATGAATATGATAATTATCATCTTATTTTTTATGGTAATGATTTGTATGATGTTGATTTAAAGATAAAATCAGATAATGCTACTATTGATTTTAAAGATATTGTTGATCTTGATGATTTTTATGAAGATTATGTAGAGCTTGAGTATAATAGAATATTTATTAATAGTGAGAAGTTACCAGATTTGAATGTATCGGCACGAATTACTTTTAATAATTTACCTTATAATTATAAACCAGTTATTATGAAGGATAATGAGATTTGTAAAGATTGTGATATTGTGAGTTATGATGATGATGATGGTGTTTTAGTTTTTGATGTTGAAGGTTTTAGTGAATATACAACAGAACCATCGGCTATTGAATCATCAATTATTTCTGCTCAATCTGATGTTAATGGTGATGTTAATGTGGATTCTATTGACGTTTCTGATACTGATGAAACTTCAGAAATATCAACTGAATCAGCGTCTTCTGAGGAAGCTGTTTCAGATATAGTTGTTGAAAGTGCTGTTGAAGATTTTATTGATAATAAGTTATCAGATACATCGTTAGCTAGTTCAGTGTCTGAATCATCTTTACGATCTGGTAATGATTTGAAAGATGGGGCAAAGAGAATGATATCGTTTTTGACAGTTGGATTTATAGCTTTATTTGCTTCTGTTGGTATATTATTATTTTATGTTAAGAATCATTCAATGGAATTTGAAAAGATAATCATGAAAGGTGATGTTGATGCAAGATAAAATAAAATTATTAAGTTTATTTGTTATGTTAATTGTGTTTAGTTTTTCAGTATTAGGATCAGTTCCGACTTTTGATCTTGGGAGTTGTTATGATTCACAAACTGTATCGTCTGACGATCAATCAGTTGTAGATCTTGTTATTACGGAGAATTGTTCTTCATATGGACAGATTGATTGGACAGGTTCAGATCTTAATTTGACTACACTTGGTCAGATATTATCTAATGAAGTTCAAATTGGTTACGGTTGGGCAAAAGTAGATTCTTCTTTACGTCCTGATCTAAACGATCAGGCCGTTATTACTTTTAACAATTTATCTTTTGCTTATCAACCAATACTTAATAAGGATGGGGCGGTATGTACGACAAATTGTACTTCAATAAGTTGGACTAGAAGATCTGGTACTTTGGAGTTTACAGTTGATACTTTTTCAAATTATTCTGTTACAGGTAGGCAGGACTTTTCAGTATTTTCGGATGATGAA
The DNA here is from genome assembly GCA_964391585.1 of uncultured Ectothiorhodospiraceae bacterium. Lineage (GTDB taxonomy): Bacteria > Pseudomonadota > Gammaproteobacteria > GRL18 > GRL18 > JADGAU01. The sequence continues at coordinate 33,169 of CAYMMQ010000009.1, read as the reverse complement.
GCTTATCTTCATGGTCGAGTTTATGATTCAGTTGATTTAGGTTCTGCTTATTATGATGATGAATTTCATTGTGTTGTTATGCTTTTTGAAACTGGAGAAAAGAGGTTAATACAAACAAATCCAGAGAGAAAGAAGGCTGGGAGTTTTTTTGGAAGTGCGACATCTTCAGAAGGAGATCTTCCTGAGATTCTTGGATATTTTAAAATTACACAAGGGTTGGGAAATGTGTATTATAGGGACAATGATATTGTAGCGTATACAAATTTTTTAAAGGTGATTAAGTGCAATTCAAATTCAACAGAACTTATATATGAGGAGGTAGTTACTCCTACTTATAGGGATGCATTTAAGTCAGCTCCAGCTCGTGGTATATGGATAATAGAAAGTGCTCCAATTGGAGTTTTTGTTATTATATTCCTTGTAATTGTAGTTGGCTTTATTTATTATATGTTTATTAAATGATGAGGAATGGTTTAATGATAAAGAAGCTGGCAATTTTGGTTTTTATGTTGATTTTTGCTAGTTCTATTGTTCTTGCTCAAACAATTGATGTTACACCTTCTACAATTTATCAATTTCAAGATTTTATAGTAACTTATAGTATTGATGAGGATGTATTAGATAATGAGACGGAATATGCTTTTGATGATGGTAATCAAAATGGACGGGAACGAATATCAAATCAAGTTACTTGGTATGCTAATCAGTTTGATATTCTTGAGAATTTAACTGAATTTGAATTTTGTTTTTATGGTCGTGTACACCACTTCCAGACTGTACAGACAGAAGTTGTTGTAGATAATGTTACGACTGGAGTTTTCAATAATGTATCACAGTCGTTAAGTTGGAATTGTATTAATGTTACAGCTAATCTTACTGAAGGTTTGCATTATGTTGGTTTACGTTGTGATAATTGTCTAGTTAGTAAGAAAGTGGTACTTAATGAGGATTCATTTATAAATGAAAATATTTCATATACTTCTGTTGATAATGGTGCTGTGTGGGATTTATGGTCTTCTTCAAATATTTTTATGATACGTCTTACTGATTATAATAGTGGAGATACTTTGGAGAATGGGTTTTTATATGTACAGGAACCTGGAGGTGTGATTAGTTTAATAGCAACAGTTGCGGGAAATGATTCTGTATCTCTTACTGAGTTTGTATTTTCAAATACTTCTGTTCCAGGACCTTATAATTTTTATATACAGCGTGGTTCTGGTGTTCGTATAGTGGAAGATATAGGGTTTGTTTTAGAGTTCACATCAGAGTTGATAAAGCAATTTGTTGAGGTTATACCGCAAGGAGTTCGTGAGACAGAGATTAATAACACAGTTCATAATGAGTGGAAGTTTACAACTCAGTCTGATTTTTTAAATTTGAGTGATCTTAGTTGTGGTATTTATCATTTAACTAATATATCAACATTAACTTTCATTAATGTTAGTGTTGATACTGAGATTGAGAGTGATGAAGGGAAGATGGTAGTTAAGTGGATATCATCATCTTCTGAATTTCAGGAAGGTGAAAATTATGAAGTTGATTGTGTTGTTAATGTAACAATTGGTGAAGGAAATTATCAGAATAGTTATCGTTATGACGGTATTGAGCAGTATGTTCATATTAATAGGGAAGAAACATTTTTAACTTTTCTTGAGGATATTTATACATTTTTGACTGTTGATCTTTGGTCAAAGATGTTTAATATTGAAACTGGTGTTAATGAGACTTTAGCAAATACTCTTGTAATTGTTGAGCAACTTGAAAATTTATCTCTTGATATTTCTGGTATAAATAATACAGTTGATGTTTTGAATAATTCTCTTGTTGATATGACAACGATTCTTGAATTTACTTCAAATACAGATTATGATTTTACAGAGGATGATATGGGTAAAGAAGTTGTTCATTTTAGTCAAGGTGGAAATTCTGTTAATAATGAGCAGGTTGAAATAAAGATTTATTATCCTAATTTGACAACATTTGTTAATTGGACTAATATGACATTTTTAGAAAATGGCATTTATTATTACGATTTTGATGTAGTATTTCCTCTTGGGACATATACAGCTACTGCGAGAGGTTTAGATTATTATGCATCACATACATTTTATGTTAATAATGGATTGAGGGCTAAGGTCGTTAAATGAGAATTGTCTATATTGTATTAGGAGTTATCATGCTTTTTCTAACAGGTTGTAGTATAATCGCAGTAGTTGATGAGGATGGGGAAAGACACTCTCTTTCTGAATATTTCTTTGAGGAAGGAGATATAATTACTGAGATGTTAAAAGCTAAGTTAACAGGTTCCATTTACGAAGAGGGTGATCAAATCACCGTTTTTGGAACCTGTTTAGATGTAAGTGATACTCCAGTTAATGCTAGTGTTTTCATAACAATTTATTATCCTAATGGAACTATGTATATCAATACAACAAATGTTACTGAGATAACAACAGGTTACTGGTATTATTCTGATGTTATGAGTTCTGTTGGAGGAACTTATTTAACTGTGTGGACTTGTCAAAAATGGGGTGAGCAGGCTCTTGCGCATGGTGAATGGCAAAATCCAGCTTGGGTTAATAGAATATCAACTATTGAAGGTCTGGTAGAGAATTTAACATTTTCAAATATTACAGTACTTACAAATTTTTCATTAAATTGTGATGATAATTTATCTTTATGTTCATTTATTCAAAATCTTAATGATACAGTTATTAATATGATTACAGATGTTAATATGACTGTTGAACAGATTTATACACTTGTTCAGGCAAATAATGTTTCTTTAGCAGAAGTGTTGACGCTTTTGTATAATATGAATTCAACAATTATTTTTGGTTTTGATCAGATTAATCAATCTTTTGAAGTTGTTTTTGATAAGATTGAAAGTATTAATGCTACAATTGTTATACAAAGTAATGCAACGAATGTGTTAGTTGAGTATGGTACTTGTGTAGCAAATCATTCAGTTGATAGAACAGATTCATATCTTGCGCAGATTCTTAATAATATAGCTGTTGCTGTTGACGCTCCTTTAAATGGCGATTTGTCGTATATAAATTATACACTTCCTGCTTTTATTAGAGAAAAATGGAAAATTAGGGTTGAGGTTAATAATGAATTTAATGAACCAGCAATTTATGAAAATGGTGTTAGATGTAATATTACAATTTTCGATGAAACTATGTATACAGATTATCAAATGGATTGGATAAGTGGTCGTGGTGATCCTTTGGATGATCAGAATTGCCAGGGACGACCAAGTTGTACTGATAATATGAGGGAGTTTGGTTATTTCGAGTATGAATATATATGGGAAGATGATACAGATGGTAATTGGTCATTGTCTTGTTTTTATGATCCAGAAGTGTTAGATGTGACAAATTTTACAGCATCTGTCTGTTAAAGCGAAAAATATTTAAACTAAAAATGTTAAAGGTGAGATTAATGAAAAAATTGTTGTTATTTTTGTTAGGAATGTCAATCTTTTTATTTTCTATTATGTCAGCATCTGCTATAGTTTATGTTACTACAGCTAATTGTACAACTGTACCAACATCATCTGTAGGTTGTGATGAAAATCTTACTTTTTCGTGTTATATTACTACAAATATTCCTGATGGTATTGATAGGATTGTTATGTATGTTGATGGTCCTCGGGAAATTCGTTCACCTAGTTCTGGAACAAGAACAGCTGGCACTTGGAATTATACAATAGGTCCTTTTGTACCTGAAGATGGATCCGCAAGTATTTATGGATTTAATACTGTTTATATTTATAGTAGAGAGATTGGTGGTGAAGAAAAAATATGTCAAAATCGAGATCAGCCTGGTACTATGATATCAGGTTCTTGTGTGATTGATTGGACACCAGAAACTGGTTCTTCAATTGATAATGATTGTTCTTGTACTGATCCAGTACGTTCTCAGCAGGCGTGTGAGTTTGATTCTACTGGTACTTCTTCATTAGGTGGTTATGCTTGGGTAAATTGGACAGTACCATATTCTGGTTGTGATACTAATGAACCTTTTCAGGTTGAATGTACGCCATGTGAAGCTGATTTCCTTGGATATTATGGAGCTTGTAATGGTGTTATGTTAGTAAGTTGGGAACCTTCTGATGCTGGTTGTTGTGAAGAATTAGGAGAGCTTTGTACAAGACAGATACCAAGTACTGTATCTCTTGCTTGTTCAAAGGATACTTATTATGATTATATGGAGATAGATCAGTCTGGTGTTAGTGAAATTGTTGCGTTGTTACCTGAGAATGATACTTTTGTTTTAGACAATGCTCCTTTTTCGTTTGCAAATTATGATAATTTTGATTATTCTGCAATTATAGATACACCTAATAGTTATCAACCAATTATTGGTGATTTTGATTTAGATGGATTTATTGATGTTATTGCTGTTAGTGAAGATTTGTCGACTATAAATCGGTATACTTATTATCAGACAAATTTAACTTTAGAATCTACTGCTACTTTGACAGGAGCTTCTGCAGGTCAGTTTGCGTTTACTGATACTTATAGTGTTAGTGGTTCAGCTGGAGCAGTTCTTGTTCCTGTTATTAATTCTTCAGGAAATTTTGTTTGTTCTTATACAACTGCAGCTTTTACTTCAATAGGTTGTGTAGATGTTGGTGTTAATAAGTCTATTAATAATTCAGGAATTATTTGTAATGATGATTATTGTTATATTAAGGGTAATGATGATGGTGTTCATTATGCTACTAGACTTGCTCTTACATCTTCAGCTATAACATATTCAAGTACTCTTGCGTTGACATCCAATTCTACTGGTGGAGAAAATATTGGATGGGATGAAGATAATGAAAATGTTCCTGTTATTGGTAATTTTTATCAGGCTAGTGGAGATAATGAAGTAATTTTTGCAGTACCTGTAAATAATTCTGGAACAAAAGTGTATGTTCCTATTCCTGTTACAACTGAGTTGACTGTTGCTAATAATTATATTTATCCGCCTCCTTATGTATTGAATGATGATTTACCAACATCATTTAATGGTCAGCCAATTGTAGCTGATGGTGAATCTGGTAGTGGAGATTGGGCGGTGTCTCAGGAAGTAGGTACTACTTTAGAATTACTTAGGTTGCGTGTTAATAGTTTGTCGACACAAGTGTCTATTACTTTGGGTAATTTAACAGGAGGCCAGCAATATCAGTCATCAAATGCTATTGGTTCGGTAGGGAATATTGTTTGCAAGAATGATGTGAAATGTTTTGCGACGTTATTTCCAGCATCTTGTACAGGTCGTAATATTTATACAAATTATGCTTGTTCTAATTATTCTAGTTATGTTTATGAATGGAATGGAGATTCTTGGATAAATACTGGAGCTTATGGTGAGTATATTTTTGAGGATTATGGTGGCGATTATTTTTATGGTATTGATCGTGGAGAAGATAAATATTTTAGGACTACTGATGGTGTGAGTTTTACTTATTTTACAAATGCAAATGGTTATGAACATCCTCCTCCAAGAAGAACTTGGGGTGCATATGCTGGACAGGTTTGTGAAAATTCATATATGGGTTCTCCAGGAAAATTTATAGATTGTGATGATAATGGAGTATGCTATGCTATGACTTTTTTAAATTCTTCATACTGGCGTGTTTCTTATACAGATGATTTGGGAGATAAAGTGTGGGATGGCGATAGTTATGCAAAAACTCAAGTGGAATATAGTGATGGTCCATTTAGTGGAGCGTTTAGCGGAATTGTTGATGTTAATCTTTTATATGATGGTACAAATGTTTTATTGTTTGAACTTAAGCAGTCTTCTTCTGCTGGACCTCCAGTAACTAGTGATATTCGTATTTATGCACGTAATTCTACAAGTGGTACATATATTTTAAGATATACTCTTGATGGTGCAGTTAATGAGCCTTGGTATTTTCCAGGTTATCATTCAGCGTCTTATGATAATGATCAGTTGACATTGGGAACTTATAGAAAAAATCCTTCAGATTCTAATTGTTATACAGATCTTAAAGCTTATGATGTAGCTGCTGATGGTTCGAGTATTACAAATACTTATGCTAGAAGTTGTACAGGAAGTACAGGAGCTGTTGGTATTGTAAATGTTAATTATGATGTTGATGAAGATAAAGTTTATTTTAGTGGAGTATGTGCTGGAACTGCAAATGTAAGTTCAGGTAAATTTTATTCAATTGATTCAACTGATTTCTTTGATAGTACAACTTGGACTTTAACATTGGAAGATACGTTTGCTACATCATTTCATAGAGCATATGCAGGTAATAATTTTGTAATGTATCCTACGTCAACATTATCTAGATATACAAGAACTGATTTAGTAACAACTGTTTGGGATCAATTTATGAATACTCCTTCATTATCTTATTTAGAAGATTATGATGTGATTGGAGATACTACAACTTATTCAAGTTTGGCTCATATAGCTTCAGGATCAAGTAAACAACCATTAATTTATAATCTTGATGGTTCAATTGATAATAGTAAGGAGTATATTGTTTTGAAAAATGGTATAAAAGTTTATGATTCTACAACTTATGATCTTGTTGATGAAGCTGTTTATACAGGAGTTTTATCTGAAGGTGTTGTATGTGATTATGATAGGGATTCTACATCAGATGTTATTGCTATATTTAATGATGAAGGAGTTGCCTCATTAAATAGTTATACTTATGATGGTAATAGTTTAATAGAGACTGTTTTAGATAGTGATATAGATACAACTTATTTAGGATTCACTAATATTTTGTGTGAGAATTTGGATGATGATGCTGATGTAGAAATTGCTTTTAAAGATTATTATGGTAATTTTTATGTTTATGAGGATGGAGCTTTAACAAAAGAAGTTCCTACATCTTTATCTCATATAGGTGATTCTAATGTGTATAATGCTCTTATGCCTTCAAATATGGTATCTTTGAGTGATTGGGGTGGAAAAAGAGCTATAGCTTATCCAGTTATAACAAAACTTAGTGATGATGTAGAAGGAACACTAACAAGAGATGATGAAGTTACTATTTTTGTAAGGGATGAAGATGGTATTTGGTATTATGATGTTAGGACTTATGAAGATCAATTTAATCCAAATTGGTTTATTAATACTAATTATTATTATTTAACTGATCCTGCTAGTTTAAATATAGTTTCAGATGGTGTTAATCAATTTTGGGTTACTTTTGGAGTAAAACTTAGTAATCAGATTAATGATGGTGGAGATATTAGAACAGGTACTGTTAATAGATTAGAAGAGATTTCAGATTTTTCTGAAGAAGAAGATTGGCCTGCAGGTTTTATTGTGGGTTATAGTAATTCATCAGGTGATATGATTCAGATATTTGATCTTGATATAACACCAACAGCTCATACTGATGGTACAAGAAATGTTAAATATATTAATGTTCCTACACCGTTTTATTATGAAGATACGTCTGGTGTTTGTCTTGATGGATGTATTGGATTTTTTAATACTGAAGTATCTTCGGAAGTATCTGTAACATCATCAAGTACTCCTGTGTATGGATATAATCTTAAATTATATGATGGTGATGATAATACTGTACAGGTTAATAGTGTAGCTTTTCCAGAAAGTTATGGTAGTACTATTTCTGATAATATTGATTATCAGTATAATTCAGGATTACCTATTGTATTTGATGAGGATTCAGATAGTGATCTTGATGTTGTTTTTGCTCCTTGTATAGCGTCAACATCGTCTAATGGTTATTTGTGTGATGATGGTATTATGGTATTTGATGTATTAACTGATTCATATGAAAATATTGTATTTGATATGGCTCAAGGTATTGCTCCAGTTGTTGTTGATATTACTAATGATGGTGAGATTGATTTTATTACATCTAGTAGTAATGCTAAAACAACAGTATATAAATCATCAGCTGCAGGAAGTAGTACATTTGATTTTAATACTACAATTGATGTTACTTCAAAAACTCTTTGTACTGGTTGTTCAGCTTCGGCTACTATAACAAATCCAATTCTTGGATTATATAATAATATAGAGGTTTATGGTGTTGGTGTGTATGCTTTATCTAATTTAAAAAATCAGATTTATTTGTTTGATACAGATAATATGGATACGAAGAGAGTTATTAAGACAAATACTGGTCTTGAAACAGGAAAATTTATGAGTGGTTTTGATACTGATGATGATGAAACTACAGATTATATTTTAGCACAGGGTATATTTAATCCTAATAAAGCTATTGGTAATGAGGAAGTTGCTTCATTGTTAAGTGGTTCTTCGTCAACTTCTTGGTTTTTACCAGTAAATCTTGATAGTAATGAATATGCTGATATTTTTTATACTGGTACAGATGATTCTGGTTCTTATGTGTCAGTTCTTCCAGTTCAGACTGTTAGAATTTGTTCAGAAGCAGATGTTACAGCATATTGTTCTCTTGTAGGAGATAATGCACTTTCTGTTAGTGCTACAGCTTGTGCTCCAAATCCAGATAATACATATTTTACTTATCATATAGATGATAAAGATCAAAATAAAAATAAGCTTGTTAAAGATATTGATGAGTCATTTTATGGATATATTTATACTTTCCCAGAAATTTTAAATTTACCTGTGGGAGATCGTCAGGCGACAATCAGGCTTAAAGAGAGATTTACAAATAAAACTCTGGCTGTTGATTCTTGTACTGTTAAGGTTGTAGAGGAAAAGCGTCAATCAAGGTGTGGATGGGTAAATGAATTTTTCTATACAGCGGATCTTAGGGATAAAGGTTGGGATTATCTTGGTCTTACTGGTTTAAGACCTGATGGTGATGAGGTACCTCTTGGTGAAGTTAGAGTTCGGTCACGTACATCAGATCAAAATGTTTATCTTTGGGTTCCTGATGTTGATTGTTATTATTCAACATTTAATGTTGAACTTGGCATGAGAGTATCTCCAACCTCTGATATAAAGTTTCAGGTTTATGGTGAATGGTTAGAGGATGAAACTAGATATTGGGATAAGAATGTTTTGGGATATATAAGATTTAAAGATGGTCTTATTTATACTAAGGTTGGTGATCAGGAAGTATCAAAAGGAAGTATTAGTAGTTATGTGGATAATGATGGTGTTATGAGACTTATATTAACTTTTAATACTATTACGGAGACTATGAGTATACTTTCGTCATCGAATCAATCATTTTCTTATGATGATATAAATGAACCAAGCAGTCTTGTCTATACTGATACTATTGTTGATGCTGTGCCTTATGTTGATAGAGTGCGAGATCAGGCTGGTACATTGCAGGTTACACCATTTAAAGAGTTAAACTTTTTAGTTAATGATGGATATATGGATTTGTTATATGTTCATACTTATGCTCGTGGAGGTTTGCTTGATGGTGATAAGTATCTTGAGATTGATCCAGGAATTGCTCTTTTACAAGTATGTGATGTAAGTGAATATTGTTCTCAGGAATGGGGTGAATCAGTTCTTGCTGGTTGGGGTAGATATTGTGATGTTTCACAGTTAAAGGATATTGTTAGGCATACACCTACAAAATATGAAGGTTCTTGTTTTAAAGAAGCTTTAGATTACTGTACTAAGATAACTTATCAAGTTGAAGCTTTGGATGTTGATGAAGATAAGATTGGCGGTAAGTATGATTTTACTGGTAATATTGGTGAAATGAAGGAAGAAGCTGTAACTTATTGTTCAACAGCTCTTACTTTGTCTGCTACTGGTAGTAAAGTTTTTGCGCCAATACTGTCACAATTCTTTACACTTATGAAAGATGCATGGCTTTTATCATTTGCAGTTATTATATTAAGCTTCCTGGGTTTTATGATATATATAAAAAAATAGTAAAAATAGTGATTAAATTATGGTAATTGGAATTATAGGTGGACTTATAGCTGGAGTATCTTGGTTAGGCAGTACTATTAAAGATATATCCAAATTTGCTTTTGATATTGTTGCTATGATTTTTTCTTTTATATATCGTGTGTTAAATTTAACTTTTAGTGCATTACCATTACCATTAAAATTTCTTTATGGTATTGGTCTTATGTTCATCATAAGTACAGTTCTTATGAATATGACATTTGGTCTTCAATATATTTGTTGTGATCCTAGTCTGAAAACTGGTTGTGAAATTGGTAAAGTATATGAAACAAATATGGTTACTGGTATTACGTATAAGATTGCAACATCACTTACTGATGTATCTAATCTTGCGTTACAAGATCCATTAACATCTGATGAGTTAGATCAAGTAAAGCTTTCAGCTTCTGAGTGGGGACAGGATGTTGTTGAATTTGGTGGTAATGCTATGGGTGTTCCTGTGTGGGAAGGGGAAAGGATAGGAATAGAAGAATTATTTTTATTTCCAAATAGTTTTTGGACAGGTTTTTGGACAGGCGAAAATGTAAGAGATGAGTATTCAACTTGTAATATTCATACGAAACCTTCACAAGAACCTAGGATATTTGATAATACAAAGATTAATTGTTGGCAGGATGTTGGAATTTGTAAAATGCATGGGGATGAAGATTTTGATGGGTGGACAGATGAAGGTAAGTGTTATATGGTTGTTCATAGTGGTGTAGCTGTTGATCCGAGATATAATAATACTTTAGATTTTTATAGTAATAATAATCTTCCGTGTAGACCTTCATATTATCTTGAAACAGGTCAGCGATATGCTGCTGATCCAAGTGTGTGGCAGTTAGTAGGTTCTTGGATTGGTATTGGTAAATATAATGATGAGTTGATTACTACAGGATCTTATGCTATTCCTCCGACTAAGGGTATTCATGTTATTCAGTTTATGAATAGTATGGAATCAAAAGAGTTTTCTGATTTATTAACAGATGAGTGTGGTTCAGGGACTTTGAATGAACCAGATGTTAATGGTGCTGAAGATGATGGAAATGGTGTGTGGTTTCCTCTTCCAGACGGTAATAGTGTGTTTATGTGGGATACTTCTATTTATACAATTGAAGAACTTGAAGCATGGGATGAGATTAATAATAATGGTGAGATGTTTGCTGTACCAGTGGATGAAACCTATGGACAAGGTCTTGTACCAGATTTAACAGTTTTAACTGAAAGTGGTGCTACTAAAGTGGCTAAGACGTTAGGTTCAGCAGATTCTATTTATGTTTCAAGTAATATTGTTAATGTTCCTGAAGAAGAAGCTTTGTTTAGTTATCAATGTGATGAAAATAATGATCTTGATGTTGGTATTTTTGGTATTTTTGGTATATTTACTTTACAAAGTTTTTTAGTTTTTGCTGCATTATGGGTAATTGTTGCAATTATTGGTTTTATTTATAAATAATAAGAATATTTAAATATAAGAACATTTTAAGGGATAATGATGTGGTTGGGCAATGGTAAAATTATCGTATTAGTCTTAATGTTAAGTCTAATATTGAATGTGAATGTAGTGTATTCTGAGGATGTTACGTCTTCTAATATAAAGAGAGATCTTGATATTTTCAAAGCTGAGATGCGTAAAGATATGACTGTTATGAAAGAGGAGATTATTCAATCAAATAATGATTATAATGATGAAAATTATGGAGTGTTTGATTCTCGTATTACCGAAGTTATAAAGTCGGTTCAAAAAAAGACTATTGTTGGTGTTCTTGGGTTAAATATTTTTGTTGCTTCTCTTATGGGATTTTATTATAATTATTTTATGCGTAGGACTTTATCAAAAAGAAAGGTCAGTAAAGGTACTAAGCAAATAACAGTTGATCCTATTATGCAGGGAATGCAGCAAGAACAGGGACAATTATATTCAAATTCATCTTCATATCCACAGCAGGAACAATATCCAGATCAAGCTCAACCACAGCAATATGATTATGGTCAACAACAGCAACAGTATGGTCAACAACAACAGTATGGTCAACAACAACAATATAGTGAACAGCAACCACAGGAATTTCAGTTATATGGATATGATAATTTTTTTCAGCAAAAGCAGGAAGAGGTTCAGAGAGAGCAAGAATCAACACCTTCTTTTGCTCAACAACCGCAACAACCACAATATAGGTGATATTATGATAAATTATAAAATTATAAATGAATTGGGGTGTTTGATATGAATGGTCAGTACCAACAATCACGTGGCTATCCTCAACAACCTGTTAGGATACCTCCACAACAACAACCTGGTAGGATGCCTCCAGGTTCACCACAACAGCAGTATCCACCACAGCAGTATCCACCACAACAATATCCACCACAGCAGTATCCGCCACAACGACAGCCATCTATACAACAATCTCCTCAGCAATCACCTCAATTTGAACAACCTTTATCTAAGGCTAAGGCTTTTATTTATGGTATGATTGGTTTTATTACAGTTATGACATTTTTCTTTTTAGGTAGTTTGATTGTGTTTTATATGAAGTATGTAAGATAAATGGATAGATAATATATGGAAGGACAACCAGAGACTCAGGCAGATAAGAAAAAAGCAATTTTTATATTGATAGTTATAGTTATTATAGCAATTAGTATTTATATTGTAGTTACAAAAGGATGGCCTGGTTTTAGTGCATTTGTTAGAAGTCTTATTAATTGGATAATATTTTTTGGTATTTTTGGTGGAATTGTTTATATTGTCTGGAAGATTTTTCAGAAACCAAAAGTTGATTTAGTGGCTGTTGCCAAGCAGGATATTATTGATGCTGGTATGGGTTCTAAACCACCGATGCTTAGAGATATTTATTTTACAGGTGATAAGGAGCATGGAGAGTTCAAAGTTGGGACTATTATTGGTTATTGTCAGATTCAATCCTATAAGGATATTAATAAAATTGCTGATATGACGCAGGAACAGCTTGATGAGCTTAAGAAAACAAAAACTGATCCTTCTAAATTTATTTTAAATGAAGATTGTTTTGTGTGGAAAAAAATGCCTTGGCCTTTTTCTATGTTTGAAGAGCCAAAGGTTCTTAGGACTTTGGAAGATGAACATTCACAATTGGTTGGTGATGTTAAGATTTATGCAGTATCAATGATTAAAAAATTTGAGTATTACTGGCCCAATAGAAGTTTTTTAGATACAGCAAGGATTGACGTTTCAGTTATCAGGGAAGCTTGGAGAGGACATATTCATGAATTCCTTAAGGATGAAGTTGCTATTGCAAGAAAGTCTGTAGGACTTGATTCAGGACATCAGAAGTCATTAGAGAATCGTAAATTGTTAAAAATTCCAAGTCCACTTGAGCAGCAAGAACAGAGGGGAATGTAATGCAGAAAAATATATCTGATTATCAAAAACTTAAAGATAAACATGATAAGGAAATAAAAGAGTTACAAAAGTCTTGTTCTCATTTTGAAGGGCGGCAAATGGATATTATGTGGGCTTCTGGTCATTTTTCTGGTTCAGGTCTTTTTTGTTTAAATTGTAATAAGCGACTTGATAAACCAAAGTGTAGACATATGGGGTGGGATTCTAGGACTGGTAAATGTCTTTTTTGTAAAAAGATAATAAAAAAGAAAATAAAAAATATTGGGGGTAATAAAAAATGAAAGAAGTAAATGTAGACGGTAAGTTAATTACTGTAAATGAGGATATAGAGATTGGTGCGCATCAATCTGTGTTGACAACTAGTAAGTTTGTTTTAAAGTTTCCATCAGGAGCTGAAAAAGTTTTTATTGATAATAGACTTAATGCTCAAAATAAAGATGGAACTTTGAAGCTTGCAGGAAAGAAAAGAATTGTCGCTGTTCAGGATTTTATCTTGGGTAGGATGAAAAAGGTTAAAGATGAAGTGTTAGAAAAAGATGATTTTTGGAATAGTTTCAATGCTTTTAAGGGAGTAATTTTTCCAGATGAGAAGTGATGAGGTTAATTGAGTTTTTGTTCCTTTTAGGATTAGTATTAATGATGATCTTTGTGATCATTGGAGGTATAAGATGGATATTGTAATGATAGAGTGGATGGACGTAATGTCTTATGGAGGAGGTCTTATGGATCAAGACGATCTTCGGGCTGTTAAATCTTCAAGAGCTTGGATAGTTGGATTTTTGGTTAAGGAAGATGCTGAGAATTTTTATGTTGCAAAAGAACTTTGGGAATCTTCTCAGTTTAAGTATCTTCATGTGATTCCAAAAAAGACTGCTATATTGAGTGTACAAAAACTACAGGTGGTACAAAATGATGACCAGAAAGTATCAGAATCAAGGGCAAAAGAAGAGTCAACAAGACAAGGTCTTTTCAAGTAAGTATCATGAGATTATTGCTTGGATGATTTTATTACTTGTGATTGTTGGTAGTGTTGTTGGAGCTTTTGGTTACAAGTATGGGAAGAAGTTTGCTTTCATGGATATCTATAAGTATTCAGAACTTTGTAAAGATGATTATAGTGTTCTTGATATGTATTATGAGAGTGGCATGCTTCGTTTACGTTGTGATCCTGTCTATGATTTTGATGTTGAATCTGAACCTGAACCTGTAGAATCTGGAAGTTTTGATGTTATTGTGGAGGTTGTTAATTGAGAGAGAATTTAAAGATAATTACAGCTTCAATTAATGAGCTTCCAGAAGTTCAGGAATATGTAGATTATACAGCAAATCAGCAAGTATTTTTGTATGGTATTTTGTTTGGTCTTATACTTTTGGGGTATGCTTTAATATAAAATGTGGATATCAAAAAATGGAGTATAAGCAATCTGAAAAAGGAATTGGAAGACGAGATAGTGTGGTATCATTTGATTTTGAGCAGGAGGCTGGTATTTAATGTCAATTGTTAGATATCAGTGGGAAGAGAGCTTATAAAGTAAAAAGTATATTTTATTTTATGCCTTCAAATGATCTTGCTCAGGATTATTGAACTAAAATAAGTAAGCTAAGGTTTATTTGTGGTTTGACAGTTTGATGCCTCACTACTTCAGTGAATTATTTATTTTATCCTTTCAGTTGTTTAGTGACGATGAGCTTGAAGCTTTGAAGAAACAAATTCGGGATGTTGAACTAATGATTTTTACACCTGAAGAGATAATGTATGGGTTGTCTTTATATGATATTGAGATGGCTCTTGAGTCTAATCCAGACTTTCATGCATATTTTGAGCGTTATGATGGTAGCAAAGTTTCAAAGTTTGATATTGAGAGGCGTCTTGATAGTATACGTCGGTGGATATTTGAGCGTGTTAGGACTAAAGCTCAATCGAGAAGATTTTCAAGATTTAGATAAAGGTGATAATTATGGGATTATTGTATAAAAAATTAAAGGATAGTGAAGGTCAGGAATATATGGCAATATATGAGACATATGGTTTAAATAAGCCAATTCTTGTTTTTGGACCAGATCAAATGGATAAATTAATAGACGAGTGGGGTAAGAAAAAGTGAAAGGAAAAAATAAGAAGAAAAATATTCCAATTTGGATTTATGTTGGTGTTGTTTTTATTTTATGGACTATGTTTATAGTAACTGTAAAAAATAATGATAATGAGTGGAAAGCTTTTATATCTTATAAAGATACTGATGATGGTATTGTTGTTAGAGCTATTAATTTTACAGCTTGTCAGACTGTTCCGTGTGATTGTGCTTGGAAGGGATGCGCATTTTATTGTATGGAGTGCAATGAGAAGGAGATGATGAATTTAACATGATTGTACCTCTTTATGCACGGAATATTGAATCTCTTGAAGGAACAAAAATGGAGATCTGGGTTAATAAGGAAAAAACTATAGCTGAGATTCCTTTTCTTCCTTATTTCTATTCAAAAGAAAGAAGATCAATACCTCTTGCTGATGAAACTCTAGAAACTGTTAAGTTTATCAGTGATATGAAAGAGCGTTCAGTTTATAAATATTCTTTTTCTTCTGTTAAACATATTCCAGATTATCGAGATGCAAATAGTATGGAGTGTGATATTCCGTTTGTACAGCGTGTAGCAATTGATGATGAGTTTTATTTTAAAAAATTTCCTCAGACAGATCTGCTTGATATTTTTTATTTTGATATTGAAGTTGATTCTTTTGGAAAATTTCCGAAATCAGATACAAATCCAATAATTGCTATTTGTTATGCTTTTAATGATGAGGAACCTGTTGTTCTTGAGATTGACAAGTTAGAGGATGGTGATTATGATATTTTAACAAAGTTTATGAATGCTCTTCAGGAAAAGAATCCAGATATTATTACTACATATTTTGGAAATACTTTTGATATTCCGTATGTTCTTGATCGTCTTGCTATACATAATATTTCTACTGCTTCTTTTACTCGAGCAGAAAATAGTGAATCTTTTTTTATGTCAGATGAAAATGAAAAAATTATTTTTATTAAGGGAAGATGTTTGTTTGATATTTTTGATGAAGTTAAAAGAGATCAATCTTTGTTTGGTATTGCTGATAGGAAAATGAAGACTGTAGCTGAGTGGTTTAATCTGTCTCGAGTTATTAGAAAAATAAAAGGTTTTGAGAAGTATGATGTTATTGTCGAGGATGTATCTAATACACGAGCTATGATAGGTACAAAAAGACTTCATGATTATGTTTTGTCTGATGTCTTGATTACTAGAGAGTTATCAAATATTTATTTACCCAATGTTATTACTTTTGCAGAGATGATTGGTCTTCCTTTAAATATTATGATGCATAGGTCGTCATCGATGCCTCATACAATTTTGAGTGCTCGTAATTTAAAATTGATTAATATAATTTCTGATGCTCCTAATTTTGTACGTTATCCTGAAATTTTTGGAAAACCAGAGGAAGTTGAAAAATATGGTAGGAAAGCGACAGAGTTTGTAGGTGGTACTAAGTTTCAGGGTGCTGTTGTTGGTTGTAATCTTAAATATCAAAAGAAGGTTGTTCATAAATTGTATCACAGGGATTATCGTTGTCTTCCAAGAGGGGAATTAGTTTTTACTACCAGTGGTTATAAAAATATTGAAGATATAGAAATTAATGATGAATTATGGACAGGTAGGATTTTTAATAAGGTAGCTGATAAAGTTTCTATGAAAGTTAATAATATTGTTGAATTGCAAATTTCTGATGGTACAATTTTAAGACAGACGAATAAGCATCGTTTACGTACTAATAGGGGCGTTTTACCAGTTGAGGATATACATGTAGGTGATAAAATTTTTTCTCCTAAGCAAACGTTATTAAGAAATAATAAAGATGGTTATGATGAGTTATTTGAATTGCTTGGTATTTTTGTTTGTGAAGGATCAATGTATAGAAAAAAACGATGGTTGAAAGATAAGCAACATTTAAAAGGTCGTTGGTTCACTCAGTCTCAAACTCATTGTAGTGTTAAACATCATGAAGTTGATTTTAAAAATCATATTACAGGTTTGATAAAAAAATATTCTGGATTTGATGTTAAATGGAAAACGATTTATAAGTTTAAAGGTACTGATAAAGAATTTTCATATTTAAATGTTTATGATACAAGAAAAGAGGTATATGATTGGTTTAAGAAATTGTTGGATAAATATTATTCTTTAGAAGAAATATCAAAATCTATACCAAGAATTAAAGGGTTTTTAGCTGGTTGTTTTAAATCAGATGCTTGTTGGAATGTAGCTAGACATTCGATAATGCTCAATACAACTGATTATAAAAGGATACAGATAATTATGAAATGTTTGCAGATTTTGGGAATACATTTTTCTTGTGTTAAGGATAAAAAAATATATCAAGAAGGGCATTTTTTATCTTATAGGTTAGAGATATGTTATGATTCAGAAATGAATAAAATTTTTTCATGGTTTAATTGGGATTCATATCGTGATGATAAGGTTGATCGATTTCAAAAAAGAACAACTGTTCATAGATTAGATGGTAAATGGTTAAAGATTGTAAATAAGGTTGTAATAGATGGTGATTATGAAGTTTACGATTTAACTATGACTGATCAGACTGATCCTTATTTTGTTCATAATGGTTATGAGACACATAATTCTTTGTATCCTTCAATTATTATGTATTTTAATATTTCACCAGAGACAATAAGTTTTGTTAAGTATAAAGATTTTGTTGATAAATATTTTAATGTTACTGATTATTCTGATTATAGAATTCTTGAATTTGGTGATGATAGGATACAAAAAAATGTTGTTGTTAAGATTTTGAAGAAGGAAGGATTTGCAACAAGAGAGATGAAAAGGTTTTATGATGAGAGAGTTAAGATTAAGGATATGTTAGAAGATATGTCTATTACCGAAGAGAAAAGGTTATCTTTAAAATCAGCTTCAGTTATTTACAAGGTTTTATTGAATAGTGTTTCAGAGGATACTAATGTTATTGTTCGTAGTAATAATAAAAGTAAATTAGTTATTAAAAATAAAATATATCCTTATGCAAATTCTTGGATTGATATTAAAAAAATTAAAGATGTTCAAGATGGTGAATATACATTATCATCTAATTCAAAAAAGCAGTATAATAATCAATTTAGGGAAGTAAAAAAGGTGTGGTCACATATTCCAAAATATGATTATGTTTATAAAATTAAAACTCAGGGTGGTAAAATTATTGAAGTTACTCCTGATCATTCTGTATACGGCATTAAGCAGTCTCATGTAGTTTATTATGATAAAGATGTTTTTGGAAAACAAATAAAGGTTCTTAAATTATCATCTTTAGATGATAATAAGGTTAATGTTTTGAAAGGATCAGAACTTGTTGTTGGTGATTTTTTGAGATGTCTTGATAAAGAAGTTTGTTATGATAATCATAAAATGTCAGATATTGAAATAGATGTTGGAGCTGTAATTAAAGATAGAAAAAATCTTTATGTTGTTATGAAAAAAAATGATGTTATTAATGATAAACCTTTATATAAACCTAATGGTGCTTGTTATTATTGTAAACCTGAGTTTCAATCTGATAATATTTTTTATAAAAGAAATACAAAGCAATATTATGTGCATTATGATGAAGCTACAGAAAATCAAAAAAGAGTAGGAAAATTATGTATAAATGATTTTAATAAAACTTGTCGAGGAGTATATTTTCCTTGTTATATTAAAGTTGATGAAGTTTTTGTAGAATATTTATCTTGGTTTATTGCTGAAGGTTATGCTCATCAAAATAGTGTTTATATTAGTCAAGCTATGGATGGTAAATATTTTAATGATGTAAAAACATCTGTTCAAAATTTTGTTCAGAATATGGGTATTAATTATAAATTAAATGATATGAAGCGTAAGACTATGAATATAGGAAATTTTTGTATTCATAATAAAATTTTTAATTTATTTATGACAGATTTAGTTGGTAAAGGAGCAAGAAAAAAGATTATACCGTCGATAATGTATAATGTTAGTAAAAAATTAAAAATTCTTTTTTTGGATGTGTATAATAAAGGTGATGGTACATATCATAAAGGTAAAGATTATTGTATTAAAACTGCATCTAATAATATTATGAATGCTATTTCTTTTATGTGTGGTCAGTTAAAATTTTATTGTGCAATTAGTCAAGAAAAAAATGGAATTTATTGTTTATGTATTAAGAAAAAAACACATTTAAAACGAAGAAGATTTAATAAAATTAAGTCTATTGAAAAACGTTTTTTAAGAAAAAATGAAAAGGTTTATGATTTATCTGTCGATGAGAATGAGAATTTTTATGCTGGACAGGGATGGATTTTAGCTCACAATTCCTATTTTGGAACGTCGGGAAGTTCGTTTATGAAATATGCTAATGTTTGGCAGGCTATAACAATTACTGCTATTGGAAGATTTTTAATTCGATTTATAATAAAAATGTGTAATGATAATTGGTGTGTGCTTGATACTGATGGTGTGTTTTTGACGATAGATTTAGATGAAGAACAGTTATCTATTGATGTTAATAAAATGTTGAAAGATAAGTTTAATGTTGATGCTGAGTTTATGTTAGAAGGAGATTTTTATGAAGCTGGTTATGCTTTGAGAATGAAAAATTATGTTTTATTGAAGCGAGGGAAATTGATTAAGCATGGAGTTTCATTTAAAGCATCGTCTAAGAATCATATTTTTTCTGATGCTCTTGATAAAATAGCTATGGCTGTTTTAAAGGGTGAGGATGTTTATGAGATTGCTAAGAAATGTTATGATATGAGTTCTCGTACTATGGCTGAGTTTGTTCAAAGAACAACAATTAATCGACCACTTGTTGAGTATGCATCTCAACCTAAAGCAGGTAAAAAAGGATGTTTGCAGGTTCAGGTTGGTAAGCAAGTTGAGGGATTTCATGAATCACCAATTGTTGTTGGCGATAGTATTTCATATGTTAAGACAACAACTGGTTATGAGATTCGAGAAACTGTTTCAGACCAAAAGATTGATAAAGAGTATTATAGAAAGCAAGTATTATCTGTTTTGAAAAGGTTTAATCAGACTCAAATAATTTGGCAGTTAAAAAATCCAGGGCAAAAGACGTTGGGTGCATTTTAATGATACATTATGTAGGAGGTGAGATAGGTGGCTATTGAAATAGATGCTTTACCTAGGGAAATTCGTGATAAATTAGAAATTCGTGAATCTTTGGATTCAACATTTTTTAGAGTTTTAGAGGAGGACTATACATCAGAATATTTTGAGACATTACAATCGAGAAAACGTATTGATGTTAATCATTCATATATTGCATCTGTTCATGGTCAGCAAGGTAATGGGAAATCAATGTTATCAATTGGTTCTTGTTATTTGTTAGATGATAACTTTTCAATAGAAAATATTTATTTTGATTATAATAAACTTGTTTATGATAGAAAGAATTTAAGTTCTCATAAAGCTATTCTTGTTGACGAGCAAGCTGAAGCTTATGGTCTTGATAGTCATCGTGTTAATATTGTTCTTGGCGCTTTAAAGGAGCAGTTAAGAAAGAAGTCAATTCATTTTTATTTTTGTTCTCCTACGTTAAAGCCAGAAGCTAGTAGCAGCATGTATATTATTGAAACTTTGTTTATTGACAAATCACAAAAGCTTTGTTATGCAGCTTATAAGACGAGGGATTTGCATTGTCTTGGCTACATTACTGTTCCTCATCCAGAAGTTATTGGTGTTCCTAAATCTTTATTAAGAGATTATGAAAAGATTAAAGATGAGCATCTTGATAATTTAACAGGTAAAACTTCAACTGATGAGATAGCAGATAGAGCAAAAGTTATTATGGCTAATCCAATTTTTAAGCATGCGGAAAAACTCTATTGTAAACAGCGTGGATTTATTCCAACAAATACTATGATGCAGATAATTAATAAAATCTATCCAGAGTTCAAATCAAATATTGTTGTTGGTGAGCTTGCTCAACGTATTAAGTTTGAGAAAGAGATGTCTGGAGAATGGACAATGCCAGGTGTTGCGAAAAAGAAAGGCACAAATAATGATACAAAAAAGAAAAGGTGATTTAAAAAATGTATGCAGAAAAGATTGATAAAGCGGCTGTGGAAATGCAGAAAAAAGCTGATGAAAAGAGATTGCAAGTAAAAGGTAGAAGATCATATCTTTACGCTTCAGATATTTTTCAATGTATGAGAAAGATTTATTTTGAGTTTATTGATGATGGAAAGAGTATTAAAAAAGATGATTTTGTACCGAATCAGATTCGGATATTTCATAATGGTCATGCAGTTCATGAAAGAATTTGTGAATATCTTGAGTTTGCTGGTGTTAAACATGTTTCAGAAGTTGAGATACCTGTTGATCCAATTTTAAATGTTCATGGTCGTCTTGATGTTCTTGTAGTTGATGAGATAGATACTAGCAAGTATAAGCATATTCTTGAGCTTAAGAGTATTAATCTTGCCAGTTTAGCTAAACCGAAGCCAGAGCATGTAGGTCAATTGATGTATTATTTACATCAAATGAAGATGAATGAAGGTTATTTAATTTATGAATCTAAGGTTAATCAGCGTATTTTTGAGTTTCAGGTTATTTACGATCCAGATTTAGTGAATGATATTCTTCAATGGTTTTCTAAGTGTATGGATTTTGTTAAGAGAAAAGAACTTCCTCCTGTTTTGTATGCTAAGGGTAGGTATCCTTGTTCTTGGAAGACATCTCGTTGCAAGTTTTATGATAATTGCTGGTCTAAAGGTATTTCTCGTCATGGATCTCCTAGAATCAGGAGGTTCATAACACAAAACTAGCATTAATCAGTTTAAAATTTCATTTCTCGTCAATAAAAATAATAAAAATAATGTCGAACTTTTTACGTTATATAGTCTTAAATATAGAAACCTTTATATATAACTGAATTAATAAATTTTTATCTTTGGGAAGAGATGGGATGTTTAAGGGAGTTTTATGTAATGGTTAGAAATTTTGGCAAAGGTTATAGAGGAGATTCAGCAGGTCATCGTTTAAATGCGCTTGGCGTTTCTAGAGGACGTACTCGTCGTTCAAAATTACAATTTACACCTGGGCAATTGTTAACTCTTCGTGATCGTTCTGATAGAAATCGAGCAGCTTCTCGTCGACCTACTGTTACTGACATTCCTGAAACTAAACCTGAAGAATTCATTCCTGATATTCCTGATCAGCCTGCAACTCAAATTCCTAAAGTGTCAAGTTCTGTAGAGGCTATAAATAAAACATCTCCGAGAGAAGAGTCTGTTTCTTTTGCCCAACCAAGAGATTCAGTAGAGGGTTCACAACCCTCATCTTCTATTTTTGAAACTTCTTATCCTTCTCCTCCAAAACCACCGTCTTTAGATGGGGGTGAGTTCTAGTGGTAAATTGGGAGAAGAAATGGAAAAATTTTGGGCAGGGATGGTTTGGTCAGCCTGGTCGACATTCTAATGCTAAGAGATATGGTAGAGCTGGTGGAAGTTATAAAAAATCTTTATATTTACAACAAAAAGGAGAAGCAGATGATGCTGTAAAAGATGAAGCTAGAAAAACAGAAGAAGAAGAAGAAAATGAAGTAGTAAAGCCTAGTTTTACTCCTGTAGATAGATCTCCTGAAAGTCAGACTCAAGCTGATCTTGATACACTTAAACAATTACAAGATTTAGTTAAGAGTGGAAAAATGTCATCTGAAGTTGCTAAAAATCTTGCAGCAGATGTTATTAATAAATCTTTAGAAGATAAGAGAAAGCGAGAATTATCAGAGAGAGAAGCAACACAAGAAGAAGAAAGTAATGTTATTGAGCAAAGAAAAAAGCTTGCTGAAGAAGGAAAGATAGCTAAGAGAACAAGAAGTGATTCTTTTAAAGAGCATATAGCTGCGAATATTAGGGAAGGTAAATCATTATCTGAAGCTGTTAATTTAGCTGCACAAGATTTTCCTTTGTTAGCTGGTAAGTCTCCTGGTGAGTTAAGAGCTGTTTTATCTGATAAAGATGTTAAGGATTTAAAATTTATGACTACATCAGGAAAACTTAAACAGGAGCTTATTGATATTGGTGAATCTGGTGTTCATACTTTAGGAAAAGTTGGTGAAAAGATTGAATCAAAAATTCAGGGTAAGTCTTTAGCTGAGAAGACCAAGGAACTTCAGGATAGAAAAGTGTTAGAGGCAAGGCAAAAAGAGCAGCGTGCACTTGAAAGAGAATCTGCGGCAAGACTTTTTAGAGGTCAACCAGAAGATGAAGATGCTGATCCTTTTAATGTTAATAATCGTGGTGTTTTTGATCCTCTTGGATCAGAGCTTGGTCTTAGTGGTGAGATTGAGCCTATAAGTAATTTTTTTGGTGATGATGATGTTGAGATTTCACAAAGTCAGGTAAGAAATGAAATTTATCCTCATGCTGCTCAGGTAGATCGTCTTGTGGAAGATTTTTATGCTTCTATTCCTGATCTTAATACTCATAAAATAGATAATAGGTATAATGATGGTGTTTCAGCTTTTGAGCGTGGCGATAGGGAACAGCTTGTTAATGCTATTATGGATATTGATGCTGAGAGAAGGAAATTAAATGATAGGAAAGCTTTAATTGAAAATGTACGAGCTAAGGTACAGGATGATACGAATGTTACAGAGCTTGTGCAGAAATCTCAGTATGAAGAAGATAATGGTAGTGGGTTTGGTTTAGGTGCTTTGAGTGGTCTTTTTGGTGGTGGTGAAGTATCATCAAAGTTGGCAGAACAAACTAATAAGATTAATGAAGTTCGTAGAAATGTTGATGAATCTTTACAGAAGGGTGTTACAATGTCAACAAATTTGAGGAGAAAATTAGCAAAGATTGATGATGTCACTGATTATAATCAGTTTGAACCTTCTCCTCCTATAAATGTTCTTCCATTTCATGTAGATGCGAATAGTGATTTTAATTTGTTTAATGTTGATAATGTTTCATTAAGTGGTTATAATCCACTTTTAGGCAATAATCCAGCAAAAAAATTAATTGATGTTAAGGTGTTATAAATGGCTAAAAAATTTACAGTTAAGGGGCTTACAAGGTCCAGGTATAATTTGCTTACGGAACCTAAATATAAAAGACATGGTTGGTATGGTGAATCTTATAGGCATTATCTTGCTGGGAAGGGTGTTAGAACTGTTTCTGTTACTAAGCGTGGTATTGTTGAAGATATTGTTGAAGATCCGTTGTCTAGATTTGAGCGTACTGGTGTTACTTCAGTAACAACTCCTGCAAAAAAAACTAAAAAAGAAGAGATAGAATCACAAAAAGAAATAGAAACACAACCAGAATTTGAATTTACAGTTGGAAAATCAGAAACAAAATTAGAGCCAGAAAAAGAATCAGAAAAAGAATCAGAGAAAGAATCATTTTTTGAGAAGTTTAATCGAGAACGTTTAGAGAGAAAGGGGAACAAGTTAGAGGAAGAATCTGATATTTTGAATCTTATTGAAGAGGAATCAGGAAAACAGCAACCTTTTATTAGTAGTAGAAGTCCTTCAACACTTAACGAATTAAAAATTTGGAATAAAGCGAAGATAAGGTATAATAAACAGAGAATAAAAGAGATAAAAAAGGCATTTGCGTATAGAAAACCAATACCAAAGGTGTTAAAAAAATGATGATCATTAATATAAAAAGACTGTGGAGGTCGAAATAAGATGATATTAAATACGTTACAAAAATTATTTTTATTTGTTTTTGGCACTTTGGCTGTTTTAACAGCTACTGCTGGAATTTTAATGTCAACAAATACTGTTGTTGTAGAGAGTGCTGTTGATCATTTTTTTGATTCATCAAAACCTATTACTTATACACCACTTGGTGAGCAAAGTACTGATCCTTCTAAACTGAAGGCTATGGTAAAAGGTTCTATTTATGAAGAGGGTGACGAGATGACAGTCTATGGGGCTTGTTTTAGAGGAGATGGAAGTTTGTTGCCTGCAGCTAATGCGACTTTTAGTTCATGGTTTTCAAATGGTACACAGTGGCAGTTTGATGAAGCTATGACTTCTTTAAATAACTCTGGTCGTTGGTATATTCATACTAATATGACTTCTACAACTGGTACTTATTTAACACAAATTAAGTGTACATTTGGTGGAAATACTGCTATTGCGTTTGGTGAATGGCAGAATCCAGCTTGGGTAGTTAGGATAAAAACTATTAATGATTATGTTGTTGCAATTAATGGAACAGTTGTTTCAATAGAGTCTAAAGTTGATGATTTGTCTGTTCAGATAAATAATAATATTTCTACAGTTCTGACACAGATTGGTAATCTTTCAACTTTAACTACTCAGTATTATAACAATATGACGAATCAGATAACCAATTTTGAAGGTGATGTACAGTCTAACTTTTCTACTGTATTAACTGATATTGCTAATCTTGATCTTGGTAGTGAAAGAGATACAGAAGCTTTGTATAATTTGATACGTTCAATTGATTATAATCAGTGGATATTTGATACGAAGGATTGGTCTTATAGTGGTCTTCCTAATGCATATGATTGGCAGGCAGTAGATATGTCATCATCTGATAATGTTTGGGCAGTTTCCGATGCAGGTCATATCTTTATGTATAATGGTAGTAATTGGACAACAACAAATTATGCATCTTATGATTGGAATGGTGTAAGTGCTCTTGAAGCGAATACTAATTATGGATGGGTTGTTGGTACAAATGGCACTTCTTGTCATTATAGTATTAATGGCGCTACTCCAGTTGAGCTTACAGCAACTTCAGCAACTGAATGTGAGGATGTAGAAATGTTTTATTCACCTACAGCAATCAACGGTTATGTTGTTGCAAACAATGGTGATATTCTGTTATATAATGGAACTTGGACTGTTGTGAATAATACAGGTGAGACTGGAGATGCAAGAATTGAAATGCTTGATGATAATTCATATCTTTTTGTTGTTCAGAATGATACATTAACTGTTTATGATGGATCAACGTGGACAAGGTATACTGTATCTGGAGCAGATTTTAATGATGTAACTGCTGTGTATTCAGATGAAGTATATTTAATATCTGATGAAACTCCGTTTAAAGTTTATAAATTTGATGGAGATTCTGTAGATGTTGACTATACTGCAACTGGATCAGTTGCTACTGGAGAGGCAATTTCAGCTCATAATGAGTATGATATCTGGGTAGTAACTGATACACCTGGAGCATTTTATCATTTTGATGGTAGGATGTGGACTTTTTCAGAGTATCCTTATAGTAGTCTTATAGGAATTATAGTTGGATTTAATGCATCTGCTGGAATTAATATGAAGGATATCATAATGTTAGATGAGAAATCTGGTTATGCTGTTGGTGAAGATGGTTTAATCATGAAGTTTTATAATCATTATGATGATAGGTTAGATAATCTTTTTGATGAATTGCTTAATTTAGATTTAACAAGTCAGTTAAATTATACAAATCAATTGGTTATCAATCTAACAACTTTGACAGAAGCAATGAATGCATCAATGATATCTGAGTTCAATGATTTGACAACATTTTTGACTGCAATCAACAATACTATTGTAACTCAGTTCAATACAATGACTACACAGATAAACGATTTTC
Source organism: uncultured Ectothiorhodospiraceae bacterium (assembly GCA_964391585.1). Lineage (GTDB taxonomy): Bacteria > Pseudomonadota > Gammaproteobacteria > GRL18 > GRL18 > JADGAU01. The sequence continues at coordinate 6,259 of CAYMMQ010000009.1, read as the reverse complement.
AAACTTTTGTCAATACAAGTTTCGAGAATGTATATAATGATATTAGTGTTTTGAATGCAACAGTGACATTCCAGTATAATAGTTTAATATCTGAATTGGATACTATGAATACAACAATAGTGACAAATTTTAATCAGGTATTTGACAGACTGACAGATATTGATACTAATATAACTTTTGTTCAGAATCAGATAACAACACTGAATACAAATATGGCTAGTAATTTTACTTATACAAATACACTGATAGAGAGTATAAATACGTCAATAATCAATGAGATTAATGACAATTATAATCTCTTGGTTCAGATTAACAACAGTAATAACTATATATTGTCTAATGTGACTTACACGCAGTTGTATATAGAGAATACATTATTTCCAGTTGTGAATGACACATATACTTTTATGACAGTGAATATTTGGAATAAGTTGCTTGGAATAGAGTCAACAGTTAATCAGACATTAGATATAGTAACAACAATTAATGGTACAACAACAGAAATTAAGAATGATACAACAGAGATTTTGGATAGACTTCCAGAAGTTAGAGCGTGGGTAACACAATAAAGTGATAACTTTTATAGTTAAAAGGAAAGGAAGGAAAGTAAGGTTTGGGGAGCTAAGCTCCCTATCCTTTTTAAAATAATGGAGGTTAGAAATATGATAAAAAAAAGAAAAGAATATGGTTCGTTTGCTAATGGATTAGCAGGTGCTGTTGATGCGTTTATTGACGTAAAGAATACAAGATTGTCTAAGAGGCGGAGGTAAAATGGTAAAAACATTTCCTTTAGAAGGAATGATAAGAAAAACTGCTGGACTTGCTGGTAGAGCTGGTCAGGCTGGTTTAAGAGGGACAGAAAAAGCAGCAAAAGGAACATTAAGATTATTCAAAAGGTGATTTAAATGGTAAGAAAAATGAAAAGTCTTCCAGGTCAGAGAATGTTAGATAGTCTTGGAAATATGATGGTAAGAAATTATAAGAATGGACAGAAGAGATATACTTTTAACAAACGGTGAAGGTGTGTAAATGCCTTTACTTGTTTCTGTTAATAAAAAGAGAGCTCTAAGGAATATTCCGAAGGTTAATAGGAATTTTAGTATGAACGGATGGTTTGGAGATTCCAGAAGGCATTCTCTTGCAGCTCTTGGTGTTAAAACTGGGCGAAAAAGAAGAAATATTGATTCTTTGAGATTTTTGAATAAAAATGAATCTAAAAGTTCTAAGGCAGTTTCCAGTAAATATTCTATTGGTAGTGGAGATATTAATCATGGTTCACTTGCAAATTCTCCAAAGGTAATGCAGTTCAAGAAATATCAGGAGTCGAATGACGATCTTATTGAAAAGCGATTGGATGAGAAGGAAAAAATAGCTAATCAATTGTTTAGGGATGGAAGGATGTCAAGACACAGTCATGATGCAGTTATTGGAGATATTAATCAAAAACGTATGTCGCTGCTTAAAAATGCAAATATGTATCAGTATTCAAAACCAAAACCAAAGAAATATATGGTGTATAATCCAGCATTTGTGTCTGCTGATTTACCTTTGATTGCTGGTGATGCTGTTGGAACTGCAGGTGCTGCTGTTGTTTCGTTAATACCTGTTGCTGTTGCTGCAGGAGCAATATATGGTGG
>CAYMMQ010000009.1:0-4522 GCA_964391585.1 uncultured Ectothiorhodospiraceae bacterium | reverse complement strand
GGCCAATTTATTAGTACTAAAAATAATACAAGATATAAGAAAAAACAATATAATGGTAAAATAATATAAGTATATAAATTATTGCGAGGTGTTTCCCTTGGTGATTCGCAAACTTAATAGTGGAAAATGGAGAGTATACTCTAAGAGTGTTAATCCTAAGACAGGTTTAAGAAGGAATCTTGGAACATTTTCGTCAAAAATAAAGGCGAAAAATCATGAGAGAGAAATTCAATTTTTTAAACATAGGAAATAAGATTTTTGTAGGTTAAATAAATGGTTATGAATAGGTATAAACAACATGGGTGGTTTCAGGAAAGTCAACGACATTCTCTAGCTAGGAGAGGAATGACACAGAAAAAATCATCAGGTAAAAAAGCTTATTTTGCAGATAAAGATATTATGCTCAAATCAATTATTACTAATGGTAATCGTGTAAGAGATATGAAGAATTCTGATAATAAAGGTATTGTTTTAAAGGTTGAAGATGGTGTTGCTACAATACTTACTAATGATAAGCGTACAATTCAAGTTTCAGCTGAAGATCTTCAAAAACAATCTAAGCAGGAGTTAATTCAGGAAGTTAAGGATGATAATAATCGGCTTATTTTAAAACCATCATTTTCAAATCAATCAGAAGATTCTCATGGTGAATGGGTAGTTGAAGGTTATCCAAAGATTGGAACTGGTAATGTTATGGATTTCAAACAGATATTTGGTGATAAAAATATTATAGTTGAAGGACAACAGCAGTCATTTAATGTTTCTGCTAATAATAGTCGTGGGGTTATTTCTAAACTTAGCGAGCCAAGGGAAGCACCTGAGATGGAGGATAATCTACGATGACTAATAGAATGAAGAGAGGAGGACCTGGCTGGAGGCTTGATAGTACAAGGCATTCTTTAGCAGCTCGTGGTATCAAGACCAGCGGTCTTTCTTCATCAAAACTTAGTGATATTAGGATGATAGCTCTTCAGAGAAGAAAAAAAGAGTTAAATTTAAGGAGAGAGAATAAACCACATCTTAATGTTCTTATGCAGTATTTAGCTTATAGGCGTACATTTAAGGGTGTTGGCAGGCTTTATTCAATTTTTGATGCACGTAAAGCTCATGCAGATATAAAGAAGAGTGGTGATAGGTATTCAATTAAGAAAGCAGATGATATTATGCAACAAATTGAAGTTTATCATGCAGCTGATTTTGTTCCAAGAGTCAAGCTTACAAAACTTGAAAGAGCAAAGACTCGTGCTCTTGTTAAGAAGAAAACAGGTAAGGATCTTACACCGTTAGAAAAACGAGCTCTTGTGAAGGTGAGTACAATATAATGGTACGGAAAAGGAATATGTCACGGAAAAAAAATATTTTTGAGAGAGGAGGAGAAATTGGTGTCAGTATACTTAAGTTTGTATATGTTGATACTACTAGGTATGGTTATAAAGTTGGTAAAGGACGTAATAAAAAGGGTTCATTATTTTTAATGATGTTTATGATGTTAATGTTATCAATGTTGTCAGTTCATGCTGCAGTTCCTGAGCTTGAAACTTATACTTCGTGGACACGGATTAATTATTCAAGTGTTGCTGATGATGGTGTTATTACTAACTTTGGGAATATGTTTGATGGCGACAATACAACTAAGGCTACTTGGACTGCGTATGGATTTGGTTATGTTAATTATACAATTGTTTCAACCTTGGACGAAATAAAATTTGCTACTATGACAGATTGGTGGTTTCCTTCAATGTATAATATAACAACAACAATTCCTGATGTTATTGGACCTCCAGGGTATAGTACTACTTCAACAAATCAAAACGATGCTATTCGTTATAGTTGTTTTCAGGATAAAAATCTATTTACTGCTTATATTTTCAATAATTTTAATGCTGCATTTAATGATCATATATTTATGTATTGCGGTGGACCATTTGTAGATGGATTTGTTACTCCAAGGTCTTTTGCGCCAATAGATAGATCAGTTTATGAAGTGATATTATATGGTAAGCATGATACTGCTTTAATGTATAATGAGACTTTGGACTTTCAGGTTGATTGTTCAGATGATGATTTGGATAATCTCTCATATTATGTAGATTCTCCTCTCTTAATTAATGGTACAGGGTTTGTTACTGGCTCTTTTACTGAAGATGATGTTGGTGATCAGAATATTACAGTATCTTGTTCAGATGGTACAACAAATACTACTCAGAGTTTTACTTTAACTGTTGAACCTTTACCTCCAGAGTTTCTTGAAATGGATATGACAACAACTGGGCTTAATGTTACAGATAATTCAACATCAGAAGATTTTTATATTAATTGGACAAAACCTATTAATCTTAGAGGTTCTTTGGCTGTTACGTTGAGTGTTGATGATTCAGTTATTCTTAATAATTCACATACTTTGACAGATACAGTTGGTACTTATGCAAGGCTTACTACTAGAGGTCGTTCTCATGTTTTAAATGATGAACGTGATGCATATCTTTATGTTGATGATACAGTAGTTGGTGCTTGTTATGCTAATGTAACTAATTGTCAAACTGTTACAGGTCCACTAGCTATTGATTATGGCGATGTTGCTGCTCATCCTGAGTTTGATTTGTTGTATGCAGCTAATGAGAATACAGGTACAAAATCTCTTATTAGTGTTTATAATTATAGTGATAGGAATGCTTCACCTGTTTTTGTAAATTCAACTTCTGATGTTGGTACTACACGAACAATTAGCATTTTATCTTCGAAATGGGCAATTACAGCTACGAATAATCAAAATGCTAGATTGTATGATATTAGTGATCCTAAATTTCCTGTATTTAATTCTACTATGAGTTTTATGCCTATAACTAGTGGTAATTATAGAAGAGCGACAGAAATTGATTATGAACATGGTGTTTTTTGGGGTGCTGGTGGTGTATATCAAATAGATGATGTTGGTGGTTTAACTCTGTTACAATCATTAGCTGGACAGAAATTCTATGTTAATGAAAATTATGCTATTACTGCTAGTGGTACAACAGCGAGAGTTTATAGTCGAGATAATGTTACTTTTACTTTACTTGATACTTTTGATACTTATTCGGGTTTGGTAGAGAATCTCGTTTGGGTTTCAGAAGATGGTGGTATTGCGGTAGTTGGTGGAGATTCTAGTGGAGAATATCCAAATTGGTGGATGTATGAAGGTTATCGTGGTACTAATTTTGTAAGTGTTCTTAATAGTTCTCAAGGTGCAAGATATCAATTTTTAGATTGGACAAGAAATGAATTTATAGATTTTGGTCCTGCTGGTGAGATTGGTATTGCAAGTTCTGTAGGTGCTAGTCCTTCGGAGGCGTCAGTTACTTATATTGAGCAGGATGAGTTTTATCTTCTTTCAAAGGGAGATGTTGGTGATCATAATGTAACATTTTTTGTTACTGATGGTATTTTAAATTATACAGAAACATTTTCTTATACAACAAATCCTACACTTGCTCAGATAACTTCATCTTCATGTATAGCAACAACTCCACTTGAAGGATCAACTACAATAATGCCAGTTTCATTTAATATAACTTCAGGTACGAGCAATCTTACAAGTTCTCAGGCAGTTGTTAATCTGTCGTCTACAGAGCTTACAAGTTCATCATGTTCATTGTCACAATTAGATACTTTTATTTATGGTGTTGATTGTAATGTAACATTTAATTATGATGATCCAGCTGGTTTTTATGATTTGAATGTGTCTGTGTATGACGGTGTATTTCAGCAGTTTGTATCTTTGATAAATCAGAGTTATTGTGAATATCTTGAACTTATTGCTGCTGATTTCTCTGTTAATTTCCAGACGAGTGGAGAGTTAGATGATGATACTGCATATGAGTTTAGTATGAATAATACAGGCAATTCATATCTTACAAATGTGTCTATTTTAGCGAGTGATTTGCAGGGAGCAACTTTAACAAATATCTATCTTGATACTCAGTATGCTTACGTAAATACAGTAGACAGCCTTTCAGGTGCAACTCAGTTAGTGGATGGTGAATATATATCTGTTACAAGTTTTACTTTAGATCCAGGGGAAGCTGATAATTTTTATATTCTTTTTGATCTTCCTGCTGATTTATATCCTCAGATTTATTATGGTACATGGCAAATGAATGTTGAATAAAAATTAAAGTGCAGTAAAATGGCAAAACGAAAAAAATATTGGTATGAAGTGTATGTAAGTCCTATTATGGCTGGTGAATCTTGGGCAACTAATCGTATCAATAAGTCCAAGATAAGACCAAAAATAAGAAGATAGGTTTGATTTAATAATCAACAAACTTTTTTGTTATGTGCAGAACTTGTCATAACGATACACATACTTTATTAAAGACTCTTTAATAAAGGGAAAATTTGCGATCAATCATTCCAGTTTTTTGCTGGATTGAGTCGAGCCTCTTTTTCCCATTGGGAGCTCTTACGATGTTCCCAAAGGGTTTTTAATAAAAAAAATAAAAAATAAAATAAATAAATAAAAAAAATAAAAAAAATAAAAAGC
>CAYMMQ010000008.1:28944-37257 GCA_964391585.1 uncultured Ectothiorhodospiraceae bacterium | reverse complement strand
TTTTAGTAAAGCCTAAGTATTTATTTAAATGTAAATGTACCTGTATCACTGCCAACACTTGAAGATATTTCATTGCCTGCACTATCAACAGGAAATATTCTCGCTTCAACCACTTGCCCTTTAAGATCGGGGATATCAAGATTGAGTACCACTAATCCTTCAAAAAGTTGGTATTGAGTAAATAAAATAGTGGTATTACTAAATTCTACTTTACTCGGATTGGCTTCAGCAAAATTAGGAGTAGGAAAGTTATATTCTAATTTGTAGCCAGCAGCGTCAGGATATTCTACCCAAGATAACATATTGTTTTTACCACCCTCAAGATAATCTCCATCGATCGGTAATACCCAGTTACTACGAGGAACAGCATCGGTGATTATAATTTCATTGCCCCCAGTAACAGTTTCATTCGTTCCATCTCGTTTGACTACAGTGACCGTTCCAGAGCTAACACTTACATTTAAAGAACCAGCAGTTCCTTGTTGATCATAAGTTGTCGTAAACTGTGTAGTGTTCCCAGTTGCTCGATTTGCCACAGATGGCTTAATAATTAAGGTTGCTAATGGGGTAACAATACTATATTCACGTTGAAAACTTGGGATACTGGTTTCAATGGTGCCGCGTAACAAGGTAATCTTTTTTTGCTCGTTGGCATTTTCCTGAGTGATGGGGTGTAGGGTAACCAAGGTGTTTGATTTTGCAGTAAATTGGCTACCATCATCTTCAGTAATGGTGGTTTGCGAGGCATTTTGGGTAAAAAGTGCACTTGCCGCAGGTGTGGTTTCACCAATCGCTGCAACAGTTGATGTCGTGGCAGTATAGATTGAACCACTTGAATTTGATATTTTAACAGGGGCCGTTATGCTAGGAGTATTTGCTGTTATAGTATTCGATTCATAATAAGTCCCATTAGCAGATTGACAGCTTTGTTGATTAAAAATATTGGTGTTGTAATAAGCTATTGTAAGAGGATCTTGATTTAATTGGCAGGTGATCCCCTCTGAGGCACAAGATGAAGTCGAAAAACTGGATTGTAGACCATATTGATTCAATACATTTTGATTCAATAGATTGCACATAGCAACGTTAAGAATAGCTTGATTGTTATCATCAATACACACATCTATTGAATCAGTGCTGTTAGGAATACTAAAGCGACAACTACTGGCAAAGCTTAAAGAAGATAAACATAATAATAAAAAAAGCAATAATATAGAAGCGGTATTCGTGGAGGATTTCATAGCTTACTCCTTCAATGGGAAGAAATCTGATTATAATCCAAGTGTTTTTTCTGTACAATCAATATCTGAACAGCATTATTAATAAATTTCTTTATAAGCCTACTCCTATGATTTAAAATACGCTATTATCATCAACTTAATTTAATAGACAAATCATCATTATGAGCGATAGTAGCAATAGTTTAGCACTTGCCAAAGACTCTCTTTTAACTCAAGCGAAAGCATTACAAGCGGTAGCAGAAAATTTAGGTGAAGAATTTTATCAAGCCATTGATATGATCCTTGCTTGTAAGGGGAGAGTGGTTTTATGTGGTATGGGAAAGTCTGGCTTGGTTGGTAAAAAAATTGCTGCAACCTTAGCATCAACTGGAACGGCTAGTTTTTTTATGCATCCTGCAGAAGCATTTCATGGTGATTTAGGCATGTTGACTATGGATGATTTGTTAATATTAATTTCCTATAGTGGTGAAACAGAAGAAGTTATTCGTTTATTACCTTCTTTAAAATATTCTAAAAATAACATTATTTCTATTGTTGGCGAGCAAAACTCATCGTTGGGGAAAAATTCTCATATTATATTAAATGTAAAAGTTGAACGAGAAGTTTGTCCTAATAATTTAGCTCCAACGACTTCAACTTTAACTACCATGGCGATGGGAGATGCATTAGCTGTTGCTTTAATTAAAATTCGAAATTTTCAAGCCAGTGATTTTGCTCGATTTCATCCAGGAGGAAGCTTGGGGAAGCGCTTATTAACCCAAGTAAAAGATGTAATGTATCAGCAAAACTTACCGATGGTTTCATCGGATGTAAACCTTAAACAAGCAATATTAGTGATTACTCAAGGACGTTTAGGTTTAGTGGTAGTGGTCGATGCAGAAAAGCGTGTTAAAGGGATTTTTACCGATGGAGATTTACGCCGAGCAATTTGTGCCGAAGTTGATCTGCAACAGATTAAAGTCCAAGAGGTGATGACATCCTCTCCTTTAACGATTACGGCAGATACCCAGTTTTATGATGCGGAAGCCTTGATGTTAAAAAAGAAGGTTAAAGCAGTTTTAGTCATTGATGAGGCTTCTCGCCTTATAGGCATTGTTGATATTTTTGATCATAGCTAATATTTGGGTTAATGGGTGAGGATTGACTTGGTTACTAAAAGCATCAAAGAGTTAAAGTTTTTAATTATAGATGATTGTCCTAACATTCGTAAGATGTTGCGTGGCTTGTTGCGAGACAAAGGTGTTGAGCTGATACACCTGGCGGATAACCCAAGATCGGCACTAAAGCATATTACTTCTCGAGAATATGATGTTATTTTATGTGATTATGAATTTAATGAGGGGCAAAATGGCCAGCAGTTTCATGAAGAGATTAGGCATAATAAACTGATCCCTTATGGCACACTTTTTATTATGGTCACAGCACAAAACTTAAAAAATAGTGTGATGGCGGCGGTAGAAAATCGACCAGATGATTATATTAATAAGCCATTTCCGAAGAATTTTTTAATTCACCGTTTAGAAAAATTATTATATAAAAAAGAAGTTCTTCGGCCTATTTATTTAGCCTATAATGAAAAAGATTATTTAACGGCTATACGAGAATGTGATAAAGCAATGTCAACACATAAAAAAGCCGCTTTTGATATTGGTAAATTAAAAGGTGAAATTGCTATTGCTGCCAATAACTTTAATATTGCTGAAAAAATTTATGATCAGGCACTTACTTTTCGTCCCTTTGATTGGGCTTTATATGGCAAAGCAAAAAGTTTATTTCATAAAAAAGAGTATTTACCCGCAAAAGATATTTTGCTGGATTTAATTGATGATTATAGCCACTATATCGAAGCCTACGATTTATTAGCTAAAATTTATTACCTGGAAAATGAGCCCCAAAAAACCCAAGAAACCTTGCAAGAAGCGGCCCTGATTTCACCTAAAACAGTTTCTAGGCAACAATTTCTTGCCCAAGTTGCCTTAGAAAACAATGATCTTCAAACAGCTGAAAAAGCCTTAAAAGCATCGATTCATTATGGAAAATTTTCCTGTTATGCAAAAGTTAGTAACTATACTGAGTTGGCAAAAATATATATTGATAAAGATGACGTCAGTCAAGCAGTAGGCACCATTGAAGAGGCAAAAGTACGCTTTGCTAAGGATAATGAAAGTCTTTTTCATACTTCTATTCTTGACTCAATTTTGCAATTTGAATTAGGAAAAAAGAACGAAGCAAAACTGGGGTTTTATGATGCGCTTAAACATATCCCTAAATCTATCTCTTTGATGACATCAGAATTACAAAAAGACATGGTATATAACTCAGAACAATTGGGCGAAGAAGACATTTGCAATGCTTTGCGTGATGATATCAATGGGAAAGCCAAGCTTGATTCTAGTGAAACATTGGAAAAATATAAGTTTTTCATGATTAATTCAGAAGGGAAAAAGTTATACCAGGAAAATAAAATTTTCGAGTCGGTTCGTTGTTTTGAACATGCTGCACAAAATTTAACGGAAGATATATCAGTTAATATGAATGCTGCTCAAGCAATTATTGTGAGTCTAAAAAAGAACTTGGTTACTGATATAAACGAAATTGCTGATCTTAAATCGCGTGCCAGACAATATTTGGACCGCAGTCAATCCATCGATAGCGAAAATGAAAAATATATCAAACTAGAAGAATTATATAAGGAACTGAGCTAGTCATAATTTGCGCTAACTGCTTAGGCACAAAGTGGGCTTTAAGAATTCTAATTAACATCTAGTCTATTAGGCTACGTTATAGTATAATATCTTGCTATTTGTTAGCAAACTGCTATTTGTTTATTCTCGTTTATTTTTTCCAAGGAAGTATTATGGCTCGTGTTACCGTTGAAGACTGTTTAGATTATGTTGAAAATCGTTTTGAATTAGTAAGAATTGCAACGAAACGTGCTAGACAAATTGCAAATGGCAGTGAGTCTTTAGTAGATATAAATAATGATAAACCTACCGTTATTGCATTACGGGAAATTGCAGAGCAGAAAATTGATCCAAAAACATTTGATGAAGTGAAAGCTACCAATCACTTTGGCAAGTCTATTACAACAGTAGAAGAGATAGACGAAGAAATTTCTAGCTAATGAGATAAATACAAGGTGATATGAGATTACAATGCTTTTAATTAATGACTTATGTAATCTTGTTAGTACCTATCTTACAGAAGAAGAAAAAGAGCTTATTCGCAAAGCGTATTTGTTTGGAGCTAATGCCCATGAAGGGCAAATACGCAAATCTGGCGAACCTTATATTACCCACCCTATTGCCGTAAGCTATATACTTGCCGAAATGCACATGGACGCGCAAACTTTGGTTGCCGCTATGTTGCATGATGTGATCGAAGACACTCATGTTATCAAAGAAAAAATTATCGAAGAGTTTGGTGAAGAAGTTGCTGATATCGTTGATGGACTGACCAAATTAAACCATATTACTTTTTCTAGCAAAAATGAGGCAAAAGCAGAAAGCTTTCGCAAACTGATTCTAGCTATGGTTAAAGATCTACGGGTAATTATTATTAAGTTAGCCGATAGATTGCACAATATGCGCACTTTAGGTGTGATGTCTGCAGAAAAATCCCGACGAATTGCCAATGAAACCCTAGAAATTTATGCACCGATTGCAAATCGCTTGGGTATGAATCGTCTAAGACATGAACTAGAAGAATTAGGTTTTTTATCCTGTCATCCTATGCGTTACCGCATTTTAAAAGAAACAGTAGAAAAAGCGAGAGGTAATCGTAAAGAGATTGTTCATAAAATTAGCCAGACGATTAGAGAGCGGTTTTATCAGGAGCAATTAGATTGTAAGGTAGAAGGACGAGAAAAATTTTTATACAGTATTTATAAAAAAATGCGCACCAAGCATCGGCCTTTTTATGAAGTGTTTGATGTTTATGCCTTTCGGATCACCGTTGAAACGGTTGATGAGTGTTATCGTTCTTTAGGGATTATTCACAATATCTATAAGCCGGTGCCAGGAAAATTCAAAGATTATATTGCTATTCCTAAAATTAATGGCTACCAGTCTTTGCACTCTATACTTTTTAGTCCTTTTGGTATTCCAATTGAAGTACAAATCCGTACATTTGATATGCATAGTGTAGCAGATGAAGGTATTGCTTCTCATTGGCGTTACAAAGCTGATAAAAGTGAGAAAAAAAGCCATGAAGTTTCTCAGTCTAAAATGCGTGAATGGTTAAAAAGTTTGCTTGAGATGCAACAAAATGCAGGTAACTCAGTTGAGTTTTTAGAAAATGTAAAAATTGATCTTTTCCCAGATGAAGTCTATATTTTTACCCCTAAAGGTAAAATTATGGAATTGCCCCGAGGCGCTACCGCTGTAGACTTTGCTTATGCGGTACATACTGATGTTGGTAACACCTGTACTGGGGTTAAAATTGACCAGCACATGATGCCGTTAAATACGGTTTTACATAATGGACAAACGGTTGAAATTATCACATCTGCAAGTTCTACTACAAATCCGGCATGGTTAAACTTTGTCTTTACCGCAAAAGCTCGCAGTAATATTCGTCATGTGTTAAAGCAAATGCAAAAAGATGAGTCTATCGTATTAGGCGAGCGACTGTTAAATAAGTCATTAAATAAAGTCAATTTAAGTCTGTATGATATTAAGTCATCTTTGTTAAACAACTTATTGCAAGAGTATCATCTTGAAAATATGGATGACTTATATTTTGATATTGGCATGGGCAATCGCTTGCCTCAGTTAGTTGCTCGTCATTTGATGCCACAAGAACTTATCGAATCGGAAGATAGTAAAGTACATAAAGATAAACCCTTTTTAGCCATTAAAGGTACAGAAGGAGCGGTGGTAAGCTATGCAAAATGCTGTCATCCTATTCCTGGAGATCAGATTATTGCCTATATGAGTAAAGGCAGAGGTTTGGTGATCCATACCAGCAATTGCAGGCATTCAAAAGCGGCGGCTAAAAATCCGGAGAAATATGTCGATCTGGAATGGAGTGAAGATGTTACTGGGGACTTTTATGTCGCCTTACGTGTGCTTGCAGTACATAAAAAAGGTGTGTTGGCAATTGTTGCTTCGATCATTGCAGAGTCGGAAGCTAATATTAATAATGTTACCACCACTGAAAGAGATGAAAATTATTCGTATATTGATTTTGTGTTATCGGTGAAAAACCGTGTGCACTTGGCAAGGTTAATCCGTAATTTGCGCCAAGAAGAAATTGTTAGAAAAATTATTCGTTTATAACATTTTTAGTAACTTACTTAAAATGGATACTTAAAATGGATATTGGGAACGGCATAAAATTTAACCCAGCATAAATGGCTGAAGCCAATGGATGTAAAAAAAGCTTTAGGCACCCCTATCAGTACATTAAAAGGTGTTGGTCATAAAACAGCTGATAAGCTTGCTAGTATAGGCTTAAAAACTTTATATGATCTGTTATTGTTTTTTCCCTTTCGTTATCAAGATCGTAGCTCTATTCGTGCCTTTTCTGAGTTAATCGTTGAGCAAGAAAATCTTATTTGTGGAAAGGTCGTATATCACAAAGTCTTGTATGGTAAGAGAAAATCATTATTGTGCCAATTAGTGGATCTACAAGGTGATGAAATCAGTTTACGTTTCTTTCATTTTTCTGCTTATCAACTGCAACAATTTAGTGTAGGACAAACATTGATGTGTTTTGGCTTGCTCAAATATGGGCGAGCTGGGTTGGAAATGATGCATCCTGAATACAGCCTTATTGACAAGGAGCAAACTCAAAGTTTTTTAGAATATCGAGCGATATACCATACTCGTGAAGGTATTAGTCAGCAGTTGTTAAGAAATCTTATATCACAAGTTTTAGTCATTTTTGAAGCATTGCCTATCGAAGAGGTTTTAGCTGCGGATGTGATGGAAAAATACCATTTTCCCAGTTTTCAGCAGGCGATTAAATTTCTTCACCAGCCTTTAATCGAATTTTCCTTAACTGATATAGAGCAAAAAAACACGGTTTATCATCAACGACTGATATTCGAAGAATTATTAGCGCATCAATTGCAATTATTAACAGCTCAGCAAGAACTCTCTCGATTTGAAGTGGCTTTTCAGCTTAAAAATAACAGCAGTGATTTGTTGGCAAGCTTTGTTCAGTCTTTGCCGTTTGATTTAACCTTAGCGCAAAAAAAAGTTTTTCAAGAAATTAAACAGGACTTAAGCTTAGCCGTGCCAATGCACCGTTTATTGCAAGGTGATGTTGGTTCGGGAAAAACGGTGGTGGCTGCATTAGCTATTTTATTAGCGATTGAATCTGCTGTACAAGCCTGCTTAATGGTGCCCACGGAGTTATTAGCAGAACAGCATATGCTTAATTTTAAGCGATGGTTTCAAGCGTTTAATGTTAATATAGCCTGTTTAACGGGAAAAGTTAAAAATAAACAACGTAGTGAGATATTGGCAAAAATTGTTTCAGGCCAGGTTAACCTAGTGATTGGAACACATGCATTGTTTCAACAAGATGTTGATTTTTATGCTTTAGGACTTATTGTTATTGACGAGCAACATCGATTTGGGGTGCAACAGCGTTTATTGTTAAAAAATAAAGGCTTAGAAAGTCGTGCTTTGAATGATAAAATCCCTCATATTTTGGTGATGACAGCAACACCAATTCCAAGAACCTTAGCGATGACCGCCTATGCGGATTTTGATTGCTCTATTATTGATAGTTTACCTCAGGGTAGGAAAACGATTAAAACGGTCATGATCTCCCAACAACGACGTGATGAAGTGATCAGTAGAATTTATCAGGCTTGTTTACAAGGACAACAAGCATATTGGATTTGTACCTTAATTGATGAATCTGAGCAATTACAATGTCAAGCAGCTGAACAAACGTATCAATCTTTAACTACCTTATTGGCTCAAATCAATATTGGATTGGTGCATGGAAAAATGCCAGTTGAGCAAAAACAGCAAGTGATGGCGAGCTTTGTTGGTGGAGAGTTGCAGTTATTAATTGCTACAACCGTGGTCGAAGTAGGGGTTGATGTGCCAAATGC
>CAYMMQ010000008.1:0-28844 GCA_964391585.1 uncultured Ectothiorhodospiraceae bacterium | reverse complement strand
TGGAGCAATAAAAAAGAGCATTATAAATACGTTTAGCGAGTTAAACTTGAATTACACATTGAACTAAAAGTGTAATTCAAGGATAATAGCGCCAATTAACTTTTTGGAGAAATGAATGGCCTGGAATGAACCTGGGGAACCCAAGGGAAATAGTCCATGGGGTAATAAAAATAATCAGGAGCCACCTGATTTAGATGAAATTATTAAAAATATGCGAGATAAGTTAACGGTTTTGCTTGGTGGTAAAAGCGGTGGTGGGAATGGAAATAAACGTCCTGCAGGCAAAGGTGGTGATGGCGAAGTTTTTAATCCAAGACTGCTGTTAATTCCTTTAGTGATTGCTTTTATTGTTTGGATGGCCTTTGGTATTTACCAGGTTGATCAAGGCAAACAAGCTGTTGTGCTTCAATTTGGTGCTTACCATAAAACTACCGATGCGGGCTTACAATGGCACTTGCCCGTAGTGCAAAATTATTACATTGTTGATGTATCTGCCATTCAAAGTCTAAATCTTGGTGATAGAGCAAGCGAAGCTTTAATGTTAACGCGTGATGAAAACATCGTAGATATTAAAATGACGGTGCAATTTCGTATTCATGAGCCTGAAAAGTTTTTATTTAATGTAAAAGATCCTGGTTTAGTTCTCAAACAAGTGACCGAAAGTGCAGTACGTGAAATCATTGGTTTGAATGTGATGGATTATATTATTACCGGTGGTCGTACTGAAATTGCTCAAAAGGTTCAAATTCTTGCTCAGGAAATTTTAGATCGATATCAATCTGGTTTAGTGATTACTAACTTTGTGCTTAGAGATGCTCAGCCACCAGAGCAAGTGCAACATGCCTTTGATGATGCGGTAAAAGCGCGTGAAGATAAGGAAAAATATGCTAACCAAGCGTTGACATATCGTAATGAGATTTTACCGCTTGCCAGCGGTCGTGCTGCTCAGTTGATTGCAGAAGCTGAAGGTTATAGCGCTAAAGTTATCTCAGAAGCGCAAGGTGAGGCAAGTCGTTTTGAAAGTATCTTAAAACAGTACCATTTAGCAGAGGATGTGACCCGTGAGCGTTTATACCTTGATGCGATGCAATCTGTTTTAGCCAGTACTGGTAAGGTGCTAATGGATAATAAAGCGGGTAATAGTTTGATGTATCTTCCTATTGATAAAATGCTATCTGACAAAACGGTTATTAATACTATACCGCTTAGTTCGAATGGACTTCAGCCAGCCAGCAGTTCGCTAAATAAAGAGAGCAATATTATCAGAGCAAATGAACCGAGTCGTACGAGAGCTTCATCAAGGGAGAGACGCTAATGAGAATGATTATCGCTATTTTTATTGTGGTTATTATTACCATCACATCAGCATCTGTTTTTACTGTTAATGAAACAGAAAAAGCGATTAAGTTTAAATGGGGTGAAATTGTTCGTTCCGATTTTCAACCTGGTCTGCACTTGCAAGTTCCATTAGTGAACAATATTCGTAAGTTTGATGCTAGAATACAAAGTTTTGATGCCAGACCTGCACGTTTTTTAACCAAGGAACAAAAAAATGTGATTGTGGACTCGTTTATTCAATGGCGTATTTTAGATGTAAATAAGTATTACACAGCAATGCGAGGTAATATCTCCAATGCTCAAGATCGCATTTCTAATATTGTTTCAGAGGGGTTATTAGCTGAGTTTGGTAAGCGAAGTATGAATGAAGTGATTTCCGGGGAGCGAAAAGAAATCATGGATAATATTAACTTATTGGCTAACGACAAAATTAAAGAATTTGGAATTGAAATTGTTGATGTGAGAATTAAACGCATTGAATTGCCACCAGATGTGAGTAATTCTGTGTATCAGAGAATGGAGTCAGAGCGTCAAAAAATTGCTAAAGATTACCGGTCACGTGGACAAGAAGAGGCGACAGTAACACGTTCTAAAGCTGAAAAAGAAAGAACCATTATTTTGGCAGAAGCGTATAAAAACGCAGAGATTATTCGTGGTCATGGTGATGCAAAATCTGCTGAAATCTATGCCCTTGCATATAATCAGGATAAAGAGTTTTTTAGCTTTTATCGCAGTTTAGATGCGTATAAAGCCTCATTCAATAGTGCATCTGATATTATGCTATTAACGCCAGATTCTGATTTCTTTAATTATTTTAAAAAATCTAGCGTTGGAAACTAAATAATGCAATGGCAAGATTTATTCGTTGCTATTGCCTTAGTTTTAGTCTGGGAAGGGCTAATGCCAACATTGAATCCTGAATTGTTCCGGAAGATGCTTAATTCTTTGTTACAAATGGATGATGCCAAGTTACGCATGATGGGATTAACAAGTATGCTGATTGGTGCTGTATTGGTTTACCTCATTAAACATTAGGAAACTTATTCGCTATGTTTCTTTCTAATTTTTATTTTATATTAACCATCAAAAAATATTTATGTTAAAGCAAGAGCGCTGGTTATTACCAGAAGGTGTTAAAGAAACTCTTTCCTCTGAAGCTTTGATGATTGAACATCATCGCCGTCTTATTCTCGATATGTATCACTGTTGTGGTTATGATTTAGTCCAGCCACCACTTGTGGACTTCCTTGACTCTTTATTAACGGGTACGGGACATGATCTGGAAATGATGACATTTACGGTGACAGATCAAGTTTCAGGCAAGCTGCTTGGTATTCGAGCAGATATGACGCCTCAGGTATCTCGTATTGATGCTCATTATGTAAAAAGTGATCAGCCAAATCGTTTTTGTTATCTAGGGGATATTTTACACACTCAAATTGATGGCTTTTCTCAGTCAAGATGTCCGATCCAGGCAGGTGCAGAAATTTATGGTCATGCTGGATTTCAAAGTGATGTTGAAATTATTCGCCTGATGATAAAAACCCTACGTTTAACAGGGCTGACTGATATTATGATCGACTTAGGTCATGTTGCGGTATTTCGTCATTTAGTTCAACAAGCAGGTATTAGCGGCTGTGATGAAGAACAATTGTTTGATGCGGTACATAAAAAAGCGACTGCAGATATTGTGTTGCAATTAGAGCAATTAAAGCTATCTCCCGATCAGATTAATCAATTTGTCAGTTTGATTAATTTACAAGGTGATGAAGCTGTGATCCAACAAGCTAGAGAAATTTTTAAAGATGAAGCGATCCATCTTTATTTGGATAATCTTGAAAATATCGCCAATGCCTTGAGAAAAAGCGAGCCGGATATTGCTTTGTTTTTTGATCTGTCTGAGTTGAGAGGTTTTAATTATCATACTGGTGTGGTATTTTCTGCTTATACAACAGGGTATGGTCAAGCTATTGCCCAAGGTGGTCGCTACGATGGAATTGGTGAAAAATTTGGACGACCCAGAGCGGCAACTGGATTTAGTACGGATTTAGCCCATCTGGTCAGTTTGAAGCGTAGTGAACAAACAGTTTCTTTAGCTGAACGTGCGATTTTTGCACCATTTACTGAAAGTGAGAAAGACAAAAATTATCATATTCAAGCTGCGCTAGAACAAAAAATCGATCAATTAAGATCACAAGGAGAAAGAGTCGTTTGTGAATTAAAAGGTCAACATATTGATTTTTTAGCCATGGGCTGTGATCGGAAATTATTGTGGCAAGATGGACAATGGAATATCTGTAGTTTATAGAGTAATCACATTAATATAGAGCTATTGAGCAAGAAGGAATTGATGGGTAAAAATGTCGTTGTTATCGGCTCACAATGGGGCGATGAAGGAAAAGGAAAAATCGTTGACTTATTAACGGATAAAGTTGCAGCCGTCACTCGTTTTCAAGGTGGTCATAATGCTGGCCATACCTTAGTGATTAAAGGTGAGAAAACCGTTCTGCACTTAATTCCTTCTGGAATATTACATGATAATGTGAAATGTTTAATAGGTAATGGTGTTGTGCTTGCACCTGATGCCTTGATGAAAGAAGTTAATGACTTAAAAGAAAAAGACATTAATGCGATTGAAAAATTAGCGATTAGTGAATCAGCCCACCTAATTTTACCTTATCATGTTCAACTTGATTTAGCCCGTGAAAGGGCAAGAGGTTCAAAAGCGATTGGAACAACAGGTCGAGGTATCGGGCCTGCTTATGAAGACAAAATAGCGAGACGTTCTTTGCGAGTAGGGGATTTATTAAATGAAAATAATTTTGCTTCAAGATTACAAGAAGTAATGGAATATCATAATTTTTCTTTAGTTCATTACTATAAAGCTCCTGCACTTGATTATGAAAAAGTATTAGCTGAAACGTTGGCTTTAGCCGAGAACTTCAAAACAACTATTACTGATGTTACTGCTTTATTACACCAATACCGTGAACAAGGAAAAAATGTTTTGTTTGAAGGTGCACAAGGAGCCTTATTAGATATCGATCATGGCACTTATCCCTATGTCACTTCTTCTAATACCACATCTGGTGGTGCTGCCACTGGTACCGGTGTGGGACCAATGTATTTAGATTATGTTTTAGGTATTACCAAGGCTTATACCACTCGAGTAGGCTCAGGTCCTTTTCCTACCGAGCTTAATGATGAAGTAGGAATAGGTTTGGGGACTAGAGGTCACGAGTTTGGTGCTACCACAGGTCGCGAACGTCGTTGTGGGTGGCTAGATGCAGTTTCTTTGAAGCGATCAAATCAAAATAATAGCGTAAGTGGTTTATGTATTACCAAACTTGATGTATTAGATGGAATGGAACAATTAAAAATTTGTACTGCTTATGAAGTAGATGGAAAGGTGATTGACACCCCTCCAACAGGTGCAGATGCTTATGAAAAATGCACCCCTATTTACGAGGAGCATCCAGGTTGGAAAGAATCAACTTTAGGTGTTACCCATTATGAAAATCTGCCAGTAAATGCCAAGTTATATTTGCAACGGGTAGCAGAAATAACTAAAACTCCTGTGGATATTATATCTACAGGCCCGGATAGGGAAGAAACTATTGTACTTAACGACCCCTTCAAGTAAACAGCTTGAGATGAAACGATGATCTCAAGCCAAATATTTAAAAATACATCATAAAGAGCTACTTTGTTCACTTGCGGCTAATAAGCGCTTTTAAAGAATACCAATAACAAATGCTCAGGGTAAAAAAATAATTATGACAAAACATACAACTTATCAAGATCCTTATGCTCAAAGAGAGCAGGAAAAATATGAAAATCCGGTTCCCAGTCGTGAAATCATCCTTGAACTAATTAAGTCTAGTGAACGCTTATATAATCGAGATATGATTATTGAGCATTTTAATTTAAGAGATGGCGATCAACTCGAAGGCATTCGCAGGCGGCTGAAAGCGATGGAGCGTGATGGTCAAGTGGTCTGGATTAAAGGTTTTTATCATAGTGTTGATAACTTTGAATTAGTATCAGGTATAGTGAGTTCACATAAAGATGGTTTTGGTTTTTTGCTTGCAGAAGATGGTGAAGATGATGTTTTTATCAACCAACGTGAAATGCTACAACTTTATAATGGCGATAGAGCAAAAGTGAGAATTACTTCGGTGGATAAAAAAGGCCGCCGGGGTGGAGTGGTTACTGAAGTTGTTGAGCGAAATACCCATAAGATCACTGGTTTATATACCACGTCCTCGGGTCGAGCAATGGTTGCACCTGATCATAAAAAAATCAAACATGATGTTTATATTGAAGCGAATGACCAAACTATTGTTGAAGATGGGCAAGTGGTTGTGGTTGAGATTACCCAGTATCCCACACGATTTAGAAAAGCCGAAGGTAGAATTGTTCAGGTATTAGGCGATCATATGCAGCCGGGACAAGAAATTGATGTATCGGTGCGAATACATGATATTCCACATGAATGGCCAGAAACTGTAATAGCTGAAGCCGATTTATGTCAAAGTGAGTTATCTGAGCATGATAAAGAAAACCGTTTGGATATTCGTGATTTAGCTTTGGTTACTATTGATGGTGACGATGCCAAAGACTTTGATGATGCGGTTTATGCTGAAAAAACGGCAACAGGCTGGCGTTTAAAAGTGGCTATTGCTGATGTTTCATTTTATGTTTCCCCTGAGTCCGCTTTGGATTTGGAAGCCAAAAATAGAGGCACTTCCGTCTATTTCCCAGGCAGGGTTGTTCCAATGCTACCAGAAGCGTTATCAAATGGTTTATGTTCACTAAACCCAGATCAAGACCGTTTATGTATGCTCTGTGATATGGAGATTGATGAGCAAGGAGAAGTGGTATCGTATCAATTTCATGAAGCTCTGATGCGTTCAAAAGCAAGGCTTACTTACGATACGGTTGCTGCTATTTTAGATGATGCAGATGCTAAGTTAAGTGAACAATATGCTGATTTATTACCCCAATTACATGAATTATATCAAGTATTTCAAGTGCTATTAGCTAAACGTAACAAAGCCGGGGCGATTGACTTTGCCACGGTTGAAACAAAAATCCTTTTTGCAGAAAACAAAAAAATTGAGCGAATTGTACCAGTACAGCGCAATGATGCGCATCGATTGATCGAAGAGTGTATGTTAGCGTCAAATGTTTGTGCCGCAGATTATTTATTAAAACAAAAAGTTCCGGTGTTATTTCGTAACCATGAAGGTCCCACTGAAACTAAATTAACAGATTTACGAGCTAAATTAGACTTACTCGGATTATCTTTAGGCGGTGGTGATAAGCCAGAAGCATCTGATTATGCTAAGCTACTATCCGACATTTCAACTCGACCCGATGCAGATCTGATCCAAACTAGTTTGTTACGTAGTATGTCACAAGCGGTTTATGAAGCTGAAAATAATGGTCATTTTGGCTTGTCATTTACTGCTTACGCACATTTTACTTCACCGATAAGGCGTTATCCTGATTTGTTGGTGCATAGAGCAATTAAGTATTGCTTGGATAAAAAACGTTTTGCCAAAAACTTACTCTCGCAAGAGCTGATGGTGCAATTAGGTGAACATTGCTCTTTGGTTGAAAGACGTGCTGATGAAGCCACACGAGATGTTGTGGACTGGCTGAAATGTGAATATATGCTAGATAAGGTCGGAGAAGAGTTTACTGGCATTATCACCACGGTGACAGGTTTTGGATTTTTTGTTGAAATTGAAAATATTCATGTAGAAGGTTTGGTACATGTAACGGCTTTAAGCCATGACTTTTATGCTTTTAATAAAGCAGGACAGGAACTTAGAGGTGAGCGTACGGGCAAGCGTTATCGTTTGGGTGATATGGTTAAAATTCAGGTGGCCTCTGTTAGCTTAGATGAACGGAAAATTGATTTCTTTTTAAGTCACGAACACGGTGATAAAAAACCTCGCAAACAAAAAGTTGTGGTGCACTCTGAAAATAAAACAAAAGCTAGTTTAGTTGATCACGAGCATGGCGAAACAAAAGCAAATGAGGCAAAAAAATCCCGTCGTCGTGGCCGTAAATTAAGTATTAATCGTCGCTTATAATTATAATGGTGGAAAAAACTCAACAAGTTTATGGTATTCACCCAGTTAAAACTGCTATAAATAGTTTGGATGAAAAACAAGCGAGTACCTACCAGCAGAGTAAATTATATCTTGATCGCTTAAATAATAGTCAAAAATTCCAACAACTTAAGCTGTTAGCAAAAAAGAAAAAGCTCGATATTCAATTTTGTCAAAAAGCGGAATTAGATAAACTATGCCCACATAATCATCAGGGCTTGCTGTTTGTTTATCAATCCAGCGTGACATCATTATTAAAAATAAAAAGTGAAACCTTTTTAGAGCAGTATATTGAACAAGCGACCGATAACCTTTTTTTTCTCATCTTAGATGAAGTGCAAGATCCGCATAACCTAGGAGCGTGCTTGCGTACTGCAAATGCAACGGGGGTTGATGCGATTATCATTCCTAAAGATCGTTCGGTCAGCATAACTCCAGTTGTGAGCAAGGTAGCATGTGGGGCAGAGCAATTTACCCCTATTATTCAGGTAACGAATTTAGCCAGAACTATTGATTATTTAAAATCTTGTCAGCTGTGGGTGATAGGAGCTGCAGGCGAAGCCAAAGACTCTTTATATGATATGGATTTTAATGGTAATATTGCTATAGCGATGGGGGCGGAAGGAAAAGGTTTACGTCGCTTAACGCGTGAAAAATGTGACCATTTAATGTATATTCCCATGTTAGGGGAAATTGAAAGTTTAAATGTTTCGGTGGCAACGGGGGTGATTTTATATACCGCCTTGCAACACAGAAGTCGGTGAGTTTTTATGTTAAAAGTAAGAATATCAGCAAGCAAAGCAGAATTAGAAAAAATTGTTTCTAGTATTGAAGATGGTGTGATTAAAAAATTTAAACATCTTGGTAGTGTGACTTATGCTATTGACACTACCATATCGGTCCCGGATTTTTTAGCTAAACATCAAAAGCTGGAAACAAGCAAGCATTTAACCAGTGAAGAGAAATTAAAAACGATTCATCATGATTTAACCGATCTGCTTGATGTCATGAAAGATGATTAGGCATTACTTTTTAACACATTGACATAAAGGGTCAGTTTTTGCCCAGGTTGCAGATAATTGTGTTTAGATAAGTTATTCCAGATGACGACTTTTTTCACAGACACCTTAAATTTTTGCGCAATCAAATATAAAGAATCTCCTCGTCGAACACGATAATGAATTTTTTTCTCTACTTTTGCTCTTTGTGGATGAAGGTTTTTCCCGCTTTGTGAGTTTGCCAGATGACGTTGATACTTTTCTAAGTTTCTTTTAGAGCTTGGAAAACGTAAAAACTTTCCTACTCTTAAATTATTATTCTTTAATTGATTGATCTTACGAATACTCTTAATGCTGATATTGTGCTTTCGAGCTAAAGAATAAAGATTATCTCCTGCTTTAATTTTATATTGGAGCCATTGTAGGCGCTGATCAGCACTTAGTTGACTGAGTTTTTGTTCAAAACCCTCACCAGCATCAATGGGCAATAATACGCCATGGGGGCCTTGTGGGTTGGTAGACCATTGATTAAAAGCAGGGTTGTATTGAAAGACTTCATCCATCGATATACCAGCTAAATCAGCCACTACAGACAAGTCAATCTGACTTTTACAATCGATATATCTAATAACAGCTTGATTTGGCGTGTTGACAAAATTGAGTTGGTATTGCTGTTTTTCTTTAACTAATTGAGCTACCGCTAAAAGTTTAGGCACATAACTTTTGGTTTCAGCAGGTAAATCTAAATCCCAAAATTCCACGCCTTTTCCAGCTTGTTGGTTTTTTCGTATTGCTTTACTGACCGTTCCTCCTCCAGCATTATAAGCTGCTAAGGTTAATAACCAGTCTTGCTTAAAGCGTTTATTTAATTGTTGTAAATAATCTAAAGCGGCCATCGTTGCTGCATAAATATCGCGTCTACCGTCATACCACCAATTTTGTTTTAAACCAAAATATTTCCCAGTGCTAGGAATAAATTGCCAAATGCCTGCTGCTCGACCATGAGAATATGCATAAGTTTGATAGGCACTTTCAATCACAGGTAATAAAACTAATTCAGTGGGTAAGTTTCTTTTACGCACTTCCTCAGTTATAAAGTATAAGAATGGTTTAGCTCGTTCAGAGACTCGTTGTAAATAATCGGGATTTTTTAAATAATATTTTTTATGATTTTCTATATAGGGATGTTGGATATCTGAAAATTGGTATAAATGCGGCAAAATTTCCCATAAGTCACTATCTGCAGCATTAATAAAAATTTGTTCTTTAACTTGGCTTAAGTCAAAGCTTGTTTTTGCTTTATCCTCGCTTTTGTTAACATCTTTGCTAGCACTTTCAGCATCATCCAAGTTTTTATCGCTTGTCGTGCCAAGCTGGGTGCTCCGCTTTATCGTTTGCTTTTCTGTGGTAGATTCACTTTTAAGAGTCACTAAAGATGAGCAGGAACAGAGAAAAAAAACTAAAAACAGGATAGCAGTATTTTTAGTAAATAACGTAAAGTTAAGTAATAATCGTGTAAAAGGCTTATGTGTTTTAATCAATATCATCTTTCCAATTTCTAATAACTGCAAAAACTTCTGCTGGAGTGCTGAGTTGATGGCCGCAATAATTTTCAGCAGCCGTAATTACTTCGGGTTTATTAAAGCGTAAAAAAGGATTAGTTTCTTTTTCCGTTTTTAATAATGATGGCACCGTTGCTTGCTGGGTTAAACGTAATTGCTTGACTGTTGCTATGCGCTCTATCAAAGCTGTGTTATTCGGCTCTACTCTTATGGCAAAATTAAGGTTTTCTTGTGTATATTCATGAGCACAATAAACATCTGTACCATCCGTTAATTGAAGTAATTTTGCTAAAGACTGTTGCATCTGGGTATTGGTGCCTTCAAAGACGCGACCGCAACCACCGGCAAACAGGGTATCTCCGATAAATAATTGTTGTTGTCCTAAAAAAGCAATATGGCCTCTAGTATGTCCGGGCACATCGATTATCTTAAAAGATAATCCCATTTGTTCAAAGTTGAGAACATCATTTTCCACACATGTATGAGTTACTTGATCTATGTTTTCATTTTTTGGTGCATAAACGGGAATATCAAAATGTGTTAAAATTCCGTTAACACCACCACTATGATCAGTATGATGATGAGTGATGAAAATTGCTTGCGGCTGCAGTTGATGTTGCTTTATATATTGCAACACAGGTATATGATCACCAGGATCAACGATAATGACTTGCTTTTCAGATTGTGTTGTTAAACCATGAATTAACCATATATAGTTATCTGAAAATGCATGGATGCGACTTATTGTGGGTTTCATGGCGTTATTATACAAGAATTTATTTCAATGATGTGTTAATAATTTAACAGAAATAGAAAAATGATGAAAAAACAAAATCACATGCATCAAATTCGTTGGAAATTAATTCAACAATGGTTTCATAGTGACTTGGGAAAACTCATTTATCAAAGTGAAAAAGAAAATGTAGAAAAAGTATTAGAATCATGTTTTGGTTTATATATTTTACAATTTTCCAGCGTATTAAATTCATCATTACTTGAATCTGCAAGGATCCATAAAAAATGCATTATTAATTGTTATTATGATGCTAATAATCAAACGGACTATATCAGTGAGTTTGAATCCTTAGCGATTAAAAGTAACTCGGTTGATACGGTGGTATTATTTCATACCTTGGAATTTTCATCTGAGCCACATCAAATCTTAAGAGAAGTTGATCGGGTATTAGTGGCAGGAGGAAAGCTGATTATTGTTTCATTTAATCCCTTTAGTTTATTTGGTTTGTGGCGATTTTTTTTACGCTTACAAGCGATAGTTACAAAGAAAAATGCCATTTTGCCCTGTGATACCAAGTTTATCGCTTATTATCGTATCAAAGACTGGTTATCCTTATTAGGTTTTTCTATTGATGAAAAACTCATGGCATTTGTTCGGCCACCCATTAATAATGCTAAAATACTCCAAAAATTTAGTTTTATGGAAGAAGTGGGCGAAAGATATTGGCCATTTATATCCTCAAGCTTTATTTTACTAGCAACCAAGCAAATGTCGACATTGACACCTGTGCGCAAAACTTGGCTGATCAATAAGAAACAAACGGTTGGACAACGAGTCCCTGAAGCTTCAAATTTGGAAAATCATGAAGAATAAAAATCAAAAAATAAAAAAGGTCAATATATTTACTGATGGTGCCTGCAAGGGAAACCCGGGTAAAGGAGGCTGGGGAGCCTTATTAATTTATAATGGGGTAGAAAAAGAGTTATCTGGTGGAGAAATGGATACCACCAATAATCGTATGGAGTTAATGGCAGTGATTAAGGCGCTGGAGTCATTAAAATTTCCCTGTTCTTTGAATATTACATCAGATTCAACTTATGTATTAAAAGGGATAACGGAGTGGTTAAAAAACTGGAAAAAAAATAATTGGAAAACTGCAGCCAAAAAAGAGGTAAAAAATGCCGATTTATGGCAGCGATTAGATCAATTAGTTCAGCAGCATGAAATTCAGTGGCATTGGGTAAAAGGACACTCTGGTCATCTTGAAAATGAACGAGTAGATCAGTTAGCCAATTTAGGGATAGAAAACTTACCAATAGATAACGAGTCGTTATGAGACAAATCGTATTAGATACTGAAACAACTGGTTTAAGCCCCAATGATGGGCATCGAATTATTGAAATTGGTGCGGTAGAGCTGATGAACCGTAAACTCACTGGCAATAACTATCATCAATATATTAACCCAGAAAGAAAAAGTGATGAAGAAGCCTTAAAAGTACATGGTCTTACGGAGGATTTTTTGTCGGCAAAGCCAGTTTTTTCACAAATTGTTGATGAATTTATTGAGTATATTCACGGTGCGGAATTAATTATTCATAATGCCCCTTTTGATGTCGGTTTTTTAGACTTTGAACTTTCTTTATGTCATCACAGTAAGAAAATTAAGCAGCTTTGTAGGTTAAAAGACTCATTAGTGATGGCACAAGAGCTTCACCCAGGGCAAAGAAATAATCTGGATGCATTATGTCGCCGTTATTATATTGATAATAGCCATAGAGAGCTACATGGTGCATTATTAGATTCAGAAATTCTAGCTGAAGTTTATTTAGCCATGACTGGTGGCCAAGTCAATATGAGCTTTTCTAATGCAACGGATGAAAATAATCAAGCTCAAGATGTCATTGAGCGTTTAACAGCAGAAGAAGCACATCAGCAAGTCTATCGTGCCAGTGAAGCGGAATTGCAAGCACATCAACAGATGCTTGATGTGATGGAAAAAAAATCAGAAAAGGTCTGGTTTAAAGAGTATGACTAAGAATAGATTACAGGTAAGAGGTACTTGCAAAATCAAGGCTTTTGCTTCAGATCAAGGCAAAAATATTCTGAAAAACGGAGTTTATATGAGAAATGAGTATTTTCAGGTTATTTTTAACGCAGAAATGATGTGAAAGGATAACCTTGTAAGTACCTCGTAACTAAAACAATAAAATTACGGATATAGTTAAAGACGTTATTCACCCAGCTTTAAAACGAAGAAACTGTGCCATACATTGCAATAATTTTGATTTATTAATTGGTTTGGTAATATGTTCATTCATGCCGGCTTGTAAAAAACGTTCTCTATCTCCAGTCATAGCATTTGCAGTTAAAGCAATAATTGGAGTAGCTGTTTTTCCTTGTTGTTGCTCAAATAAACGGATTTGTTGGGTGGCGCCAATTCCATTGAGATTGGGCATATTTTCATCCATTAAAATGAGATCGTAGTGTTTTTCTTTAAATGCGGATATCGCTTGCAAGCCATCCCCAACTATGTCAAAGCTAAGTTGGCTTTTCTTTAAAATGGCTGACATCAGCATTTGGTTAACCTTGTTGTCTTCAACGACTAAGATATGTCCCTGTAATGATTTATCGATATTAATGGTTTCTTCTGGGTGTTGTGTTTTTTTTGATGCTTGCTCTAAATCTTGTGCCGGTGCTGGAATAGAGAAATAAAAGCGACTTCCTTTACCTAAGCACGAACTCACCTTGAGTTCACCTCCAAGCATTTTAACTAAACAAGAACTAATGGCTAAACCTAAACCTGTTCCTCCAAACTTGCGAGTAGTTGATGTTTCAGCTTGGGTAAAAGCATCAAAAATATGTGTTTGTGCTTCAGCTGCAATACCGATGCCTTCATCCTCAATGCAAACCGATAACTTCCCTTGAGCATATGAAATAATTAGATAAATATTTTTACTTTCAGGGGTAAACTTAATGGCGTTAGAGATAAGATTACTAATAACTTGTTTGAGGCGTAATACATCGGTTGTGATTCTAGTTGGCAGCTGCTCGCTCACTTCAACATGAAGGAAAACTTTTTTTTCGCTACAATGCGGCTTAAATAAGTCAGTTAAGGTATTTAACTCTTGGATGGGGTTAAAGCTTGATTTATCAATGGTTAGCTTACCA
The DNA here is from genome assembly GCA_964391585.1 of uncultured Ectothiorhodospiraceae bacterium. Taxonomy (GTDB): domain Bacteria; phylum Pseudomonadota; class Gammaproteobacteria; order GRL18; family GRL18; genus JADGAU01. The sequence goes on along the minus strand of CAYMMQ010000008.1, from coordinate 14,918 downwards.
CTTTCAATTTTACTAAAATCTAAAATATCATTGATAATAGATAATAATGATTGACTAGAGCTAGTAATGGTATCTAAATAATGACGACTGATATCATCTTGGGGTTTTTCTTTAAGTAAATCAATAAAGCCTAAAACTGCATTGAGTGGTGTGCGAATCTCATGGCTCATATTAGCTAAAAACTCGCTTTTTACCCGGCTGGCATTTTCTGCTTCTTCTTTTGCTTGGATTAAGTCTTTGGTTTGTTTTTCAAGTTTGTCTTTTTGCCGTTGCATCAGTTTTTCACGTTCAGCACTTTGAAAATGTAGTTTCATATTTTGAATAATACTACGATTAATCTGACGAGAACCACTAATAATAGCAAGGGAAAATAAGAAGATCAGGAGTCCTAAAGTGATACTAATCTCAGAGTCACTGAATAAAAATCGTATTGAGATAGGTATGATGGTGATGGTAACAAATGGAATAACAACTAGTAATGAGCTACTCAATGAAGTAACCGCACCCGCTGAGATCCCAGCGATCACTACACCGATAAATGCCTGATGTGCAGATGAGTCCACAGGATATATTAACCAAGATATAGAGGCCCAGCTTAAGGCTGTAACTAGGCTTCCGAGGTTGAATAAATAAAACCAGTGCTTACAACTTAATCTGGTTTGTTGTTTTAAATATAAAATTAAACTGATGAGTCTAATAGCAAGAGAAGAAAAGATGAGAGCAGACCAATTTAATAGCCGTTCTGTTTCAATAACAGATGACAAGATAAATATTATCGAGCAAGCAATAATGAGCGAGGCTGGAATAGTAGTCGGTAATGCCTTATAGAGCATTTCCACTTGCTCAATGCGAATTTTAGTTGTATCGTTGGTATCAAACATTTTATAAATTGAAGCAGTTAATAAATAAAGTTGATGGATGAAGCAACGCTATGATAACAGGATTTTTTGCTAAAAAAAAATTTTTTTCGGCTATAACTAATATTCCAAGATGTACTATAATTCAGGCCTTGAAAATGTCTGATAGCCGAACTTTGCTATTTTTTTACTAGCTTTTTTCAAACAGTCATTAACAGAGAAAAGAAATTGCAAACCTTTATTAACTATTACAGGTTTTATAGGATACGATAAATGAAAATAAAAGTCGGGATTAGTAGTTGTTTGCTCGGTAATGAAGTACGCTTTGATGGTGGACATAAGCATTCACGCTTATGTACAGAAACACTGGCGCGATATTTTGATTTTATCCCAGAGTGTCCCGAACTTGGGATTGGGATGACAATTCCACGCAAACCGATCCGTTTGATAGGCGATGTTGGAGCGCCACAGCTGGTTGCAGTTGATGATAATAATGTGAACTATACTGATAAGATGCGTGACTATGCACAAACTAAAGCGACACAAATGCAGCAGCTTTGTGGATATGTATTTATGAAAAACTCGCCAAGTTGTGGTGTGTTTCGAGTCAAAGTGTATCAGGAAAATGGCTATCCTAGTGACGAAAAAGGGCGGGGTGTTTTTGCCCAGGCTGTTATAAAAAACAATCCATTATTGCCTATTGAAGAAGCAGGGCGTTTAGAAGATGTGGTTTTAAGAGAAAATTTTATTATTCGAGTGTTTGCTTATTATAATTGGCAACAACTCGCCCAACAGCCGCTCACTTATCAAGCTTTAATCGAGTTTCACTCTTGCTATAAATACTGCATGATGGCACATTCCGCTAAATACTATTCTGAGTTAGGACGAATGCTGTCGGATGCGGGCAAGCATGATGTGAACGAGCTAGCAGAATCTTACTTTGCTGGTTTAATGGAGGGGTTAAGCCAAATTGCTACACGAAACACCCATACTAATGTATTAATGCATTTGCAAGGATATTTGAAAAAAGTCTTATCAGCATCAGAAAAGCAGGAACTCTGTGAAATTATTGATCAATACCGTACCGCTCAAGTGCCGTTAATTGTGCCGATCACCTTATTAAAACATCATTTTAATAATCACCCTGATCCCTATATTGACAAACAAGCTTATTTGCAACCTTATCCTGAAGACTTGAGTTTACGCAATGCCATCTAAATCACCATTCTAGTTATAAAATTCACATGTCATGAGTGCTTGCTCGTTAGTTTGGTTTCGTCAAGATTTAAGGGTTTTTGATAATCCTGCTTTGTACCATGCTTGTCAGGCTGGAAGCAGGATAACGGCTATTTATATTGCCACCCCAAAACAATGGTTATTACACCAAGATGCCAAGGCTAAAATAGATTTTTGGCATCGAAACTTGGATTGTTTAAAACAGTCGCTTGCCCAGCTAAATATTGATTTACACTTTTTCCAAGTGGATGATTATACAAAAATTAGCCAATTAATTTCTCAGCTTTGCCAACAATGGCAAGTAGACAAGTTATATTTTAATCATGAATATCCTATCAATGAAATAAATCGTGACCAACAAGTAATAACGGCTTGTTTGAAAATAAATGTGGAATGTTTGACTTATCACGATCAACTCTTATTGCCCCCAGCAAGTGTTAGAACAAAAGAAAATCAGCCTTATAAAGTTTTCACCCCTTTTGCTAAACAAGCACGAAATTTATTACAACATGGCGTACAGACTTATCCAACTCCCGATAAGCAAGCCAATACGCTTCAACTATTTTCAAAGTTGGAAAAAAATTTAGAGCAAATAAATTGGCCGTTAATTGATGATTCAATAACAACATTTTGGCCAGCAGGGGAGCAACAAGCCTTAAAACGATTATATGCTTTTTGCCAACAAGCGATTGATAATTATTCCGTGCAGCGTGATATTCCCTCTTTGGCAGCAACCAGTCGATTATCACCGTATTTGAGTAATGGTGTTATTTCTATTCGTCAGTGTTGGCAAGTTGTCAGCACTTTATGTGAGCCAAATGATAGTGTTTTTTGCTGGCAAAATGAATTGTTATGGCGTGAGTTTTATAAGCAAATTTTGATTGAAAACCCACAACTTGCCATGCACAAAGCCTATAAACCATTAACGGAAAAAATAGCTTGGAGTAATAATGAGCAACAACTTGAGGCTTGGCAACAAGGACAAACCGGTTTTCCGCTTATTGATGCAGCCATGCGACAGTTGCAGCTAAGAGGCTGGATGCATAATCGTCTGCGCATGGTCACAGCGATGTTTTTAAGTAAGCAATTACTAATGGATTGGCGTTTGGGGGAATCTTGGTTTATGCAGCATCTCATCGATGGTGAATTTGCTGCTAATAATGGTGGTTGGCAGTGGTGTGCTTCAACAGGCACAGATGCCGTACCCTATTTTCGAATTTTTAATCCAGTTTCTCAGTCACAACGATTTGATCCAAAAGGCATCTTTATCCGCCACTATGTGCCAGAAATCGCCCCTTTGTCAGATAACGAACTTCATTTACCGCCAGAAAATAAAAGGCCGCAAAATTATCCAGCCCCTATGGTTGATTTAAAAATAGCACGATTACAAGCTTTAGCAGCGTTTAAAAACTTAAAAATAGAGGATGAGTTATTCTAGCTAAAAAATCGCTATGTCTTGGTTTTTTGGTTTTTCTAAAGTCTTATTTTACAGCTACATCATTTTCATCAAGTGGGTGGTTATTACTTACTTTAGCCATGGCATTATCAAATTTTTCCCGACTTCCTCTTTTGGCTCTTTGCTCTAAATATTCCTGTGTTTTTAAAGCAGACATTTTTTCAGCCAGTGCAGTAGTAATAAATTGATTGATTGAAATATCCTCTTCCTTGGCAATACTTTTAACTTCTTCATGAAGAAAGTTAGGTAATCTCAAGCTCACGGTACTCATAATAAATTCCTTTCTGTCAAATATTCATAAGGAGTGATAGCTTTAATACCAAACTTATAACAACCAATAAAATCTTTCTTATTAAATGTAATGATGTATTAGCAATTTGCTTTTACGGCCAACTCCAAAACAAGATCATCTTTAGGATCTTTAAGAAATGGACGCCATAAATAATTAATTTCATGACGATGAGAAACAGTGCATATAAAATCCAAGATATGATCCAAATCTGCACGGTTTAAATTTATTGAGCCTAAAGCTTGAGTTCATCACTAAGTTGATACAATAACTCCAGTGCCTGTCTAGCATTGATTTGTTCACAATCAAGCTGTTCGAGTTTTTCAAGAACTTTTTGTTGTTTTAAGTTTAATGAGTTACTAGAAGCAGGTACAGTTTCATTGTTATTTTGAATAACTTCCTGTGTTGGACTTTGCTTTTCTTGCTCAAGAAAACTCAATTTATTTTTGGCTAATTGAATCACTTGTTCAGGAATCCCTGCAAGTGCTGCCACATGTAAACCATAACTTTTTGACACACAGCCTGCTTTAACATGATGCAAGAAAATGATTTTATTTTTATATTCTTGAGCATCTAAATATACATTTTTTATATTTGGATAAGTTTGTGCGAGCTGGGTAAGTTCAAAATAATGAGTGGAAAATAAACTATAACACTGGATTTCGTGTGCTAGAAAATAAGCGGTTGCATAAGCAAGCGATAAACCATCATAGGTACTGGTGCCTCGACCAATTTCATCCACTAGTACTAGGCTATTCTCTGTTGCACTATTTAAAATATTTGCCGTTTCAGTCATTTCCACCATAAAGGTTGAACGGCCACTACTGAGGTCATCTTGGGCGCCAATTCGGGTAAAAATACGGTCAATATCAGGGAATATTGCTTGTTGTGCTGGTACATAACTGCCGATATGTGCCATGATAGTAATTAAAGCAAGTTGGCGCATATAAGTAGATTTTCCGCCCATATTCGCACCTGTTATCAACAACATACGACTATTTTCATTTAATAAACAATCATTGCTAATAAATTGGTTTTCCTGAATAGCTTCTACTACGGGATGTCGACCTTGCACTATGTTAATACTATTTTGCTGTTTTTCAAATTGCGCAGCATTCCAATTCAGTGTTTGTGCTCGCTCAGCAAAGTTTAATAATACATCTAATTCGCTCAATGCATTAACACTAATTTGCAGACTTTGCAGATAGGGAGAAAAAGCTTCTAATAACTGCTCATATAATTGTTTTTCTAAAGCAAGTGCATTTTCTTGAGCTGATAATATTTTTTCTTCAAACTCTTTTAACTCTGGAATAATATAACGCTCACTAGCCTTTAAGGTTTGGCGGCGCATATAATGATCAGGAACAAATTGAGCCTGCGCTTTGGAAACTTCAATATAAAAACCGTGAACTTTATTATAAGCAACTTTTAAATTATTAATCCCTGTTTGCTTAATCTCCCGAGCTTCCAAATCAATCAAAAATTGATCACTTTTGTCTTTAAGGGTTCTTAATTCATCTAATTGTTGATTAAAGTCACTGGCTATCACTCCACCATCACGTACCAATTGTGGTGGGTTTTCAACCAATGCTTTTTCTAATAAAGATAACAGCTCAGGGTATTGTTGAATTTCAATATTTAGTTGGTTTAATTTATTGGTCTTAAAATTTGATAATTCACTTTGTAAAAGTGGAAATTGTTGTAAGGCACTTCGAATACGGATTAAATCTCGCGGTTTTGCCGACTTTAAGGCAATTCGGCTTAATACTCTTTCTATATCACCAATAATGGATAATATGTTTTGGGCTGTGAGATAGTTTTCATTTTGTTTAAGCTCTGTAACAGCTGATAAGCGTTGTTGGATTATATGATGATCTCGTAATGGTCGATTTAACCAGCGGTATAACATTCTTGCGCCCATACTGGTCGCCGTTTTATTTAATAAATCAAATAGAGAATGGCCAGAATCGTTATTTAAAGAAGCATTTATTTCTAAATTTTTTCTGCTGATACTATCTAAAATTAAGCTATCATCAATTTGTTCATTAAATATTTTACTAATATGAGGTAAATCAGTTCGATAACTATTTTGAATATATTGTAGTAAGGCACCTGCAGCACTAATAGCGGTATGCAAATGTTCACAACCAAAACCGCTTAAATCTAAAGTATCAAATTGTTTATTTAATAAACGCCGGGCAACTTTTTCACTAAAATAACTTTCTTCTTGCTGTTTTAATACGGAAAACTTTTCAACTAATAATTGGACCTCATCACCTATTTGACACTTTTCAGAAATTAAAATCTCTACGGGTTTATGACGCTCGATTTCATGTAACAAATCAGCGAGTTGCTGAAACTCTTGTACGGTAAAACGAGAAGAGGATACTTCTAATACGGCCAAACCATAATGCGCTTGTTTGCTGTGTTTGTTTTCATAAATACAAGCTACTAAGTTATCTTTATTTTCATCTAGTAAATTATCTTCGGTTAAAGTGCCTGGGGTAATAATTCGTACAACTTTACGTTCTACGGGGCCTTTTGAAGTTGCAGGGTTGCCAATTTGTTCACAGATAGCGATAGAGAGATTTTGACTAACCAGTTTTCGCAAATAGTTATCCGCAGCATGCCAGGGAACACCAGCCATTGGGATTGGATTACCATTAACTTTACCTCTGGATGTTAGAGCAATGCCAAGAACTTTTGCCGCTTTGACTGCATCATCAAAAAACAACTCATAAAAGTCTCCCATACGATAAAACAACAGCATATCCGGAAATTCTTTTTTAATTTCCAGAAATTGTTTGATCATAGGAGTGTGCTGTGGATCAGAGCTTTGAGTTTTTGAGTTCACGCCTAAAATGTAAATTGACAGAGTTAAAGGTAAACGATAGTATCATTCAAGCTATTTCCAAGTAATTAATTAGGATAAGGTATTAATATAAACTTGAAAAAAGATTTCGCAAAATGCTATTTAAAGATAAAATGCTATTTAATAACATAATGCTATTTAATAAAGAGTGGTGATTTTGGGCAAAAAAATTATCTTGCTCGAAAAGTGATCCTGCCTTTAGATAAATCATAAGGAGTCAATTGAACGGTAACTTGATCCCCCGTTAATATGCGGATATAGTTCTTGCGCATTTTCCCCGAGATGTGTGCAGTTATTTCATGATCGTTTTCCAGTTTTACTCTAAACATGGTATTTGGCAAGGTGTCGATGACAACGCCTTCCATTTCTATACTTTCTTCTTTTGCCATTTATTATAATGCTCTTTAATTAATTATACTTATGGTGTTTTTAGCGATATAGTTTGATATATAAAATCACCCCAAAATTTTTGTTGCAGATCATGCCCTAATTTGTCCTTATTATCAAGTTATAAAGCATTGAGTTAGGCTTTATTTGCTATATTAGTCAATTATTTGTGGTAGAAATGATAAAAAAATTAGAAATGAAATATCATGTCGTGGTTACGAAAAACATGAAAAGATAGTATCATTAACTGTTTTATACTCGTGCTACTTTAAAATATCAGCTATTTGAATCAAAGTAGATGTTTTGAAGTTGGCTGAGTATATGTTTAGCACGAGTACTAGATCACAGAATTTGTCTGAGTGATTATGCTAGTATGTTTTTTGTTTATTTTAAGGAAAAAAATGGATGTCAGCGAGTAAGACTTTACTAAGTAAGTCAGGAAAAACATTATATGATAAGTTGTGGGAACAGCATTTGGTGCGTGAAAATACCGATGGCTCTTCACTCATATACATCAACCGACATTTAATTCATGAAGTCACTTCACCCCAGGCTTTTGAAGGTTTAAGGCTTGCAAAGCGTAAACCGTGGTCTATTAATGCAAATTTAGCGACACCAGATCATAATGTGCCTACTACGGAGCGAGCACAAGGGATTAAAGATGCGATATCCAAACTACAAGTAGATACCTTAGATGAAAACTGTCAAACCACTGGCATTCAAGAGTTTAATATGGCTGATATTCGCCAAGGGATTGTGCATGTGGTTGGGCCAGAGCAAGGAGCGGTGCTTCCGGGGATGACGGTGGTTTGTGGTGACTCGCATACATCTACCCACGGGGCATTGGCTGCCTTGGCTTTCGGGATTGGCACATCTGAAGTAGAGCATGCCTTAGCGACTCAATGTTTGGTGCAAAAAAAATCAAAAAATATGTTGATTGAGATTAATGGCAAATTACAAGCTGATGTGACAGCAAAAGATGTGGTCTTGGCTGTTATTGGTAAGATTGGTACCGCAGGTGGAACAGGGTATGCGATTGAGTTTGCTGGTGAGGTGATCAGTGATATGTCAATTGAAGGTCGTATGACTATTTCTAATATGACTATTGAAGCAGGAGCGAGAACAGGCATGATGGCGGTTGATGATAAAACTATCGCTTATGTCAAAGATCGTCCATTTGCTCCTAAAGCTGAAAACTGGGATGCAGCGGTAAAACACTGGCAGCAACTTCATTCAGATGATAATGCGCTATTTGATAAACATATTGTGATGGATGGAAGCTTAATTAAAGCGCAAGTGACGTGGGGAACATCACCTGAAATGACGATTGCGATTGATGAATTAATTCCTGATCCAGAACAAGAAACAGATGTGGTGAAAAAGAAAGGAATGGAAGATGCTTTAGCGTATATGGGATTAACAGCGAATACACCGATTAATACGGTAGCTGTTGATGTAGTATTTATTGGTTCTTGTACCAATTCTCGCATTGAAGATTTACGCTGTGCAGCAGCAGCCATTCAAGGTCGAAAAGTGGCGGCTAATATCAAACAAGCCTTGGTGGTTCCTGGTTCTGGCTTGGTGAAACAACAAGCAGAAAAAGAAGGTTTGGATAGTATGTTTAAAGCAGCCGGTTTTGAATGGAGAGAACCAGGTTGTTCGATGTGTTTAGCGATGAATGCCGATAAGTTACAGCCTGGTGAGCGTTGTGCTTCAACTTCAAATCGTAATTTTGAAGGGAGACAAGGGCAGGGCAGTCGTACACATTTAGTGAGTCCCATTATGGCAGTAGCTGCGGCATTAAATGGTCATTTTTCAGCAATTAGTTAAGATTAGGTAAAACAATCAATGGAAAAATTTACAATATTAGAATCAAACATTATGCCATTAGATCGAGCAAATGTGGATACGGATGCGATTATTCCTAAACAATTTTTAAAATCGATTCAACGCAGTGGTTTTGGCCCAAACTTATTTGATGAGTGGCGTTATCTGGATCACGGTGAGCCAGGAATGGATAATAGTGCAAGGCCTTTAAATCCAGACTTTATTTTAAATAAAGCAGAGTATCAAGGTGCAAAAATATTACTGGCTAAGAAAAATTTTGGCTGTGGCTCATCTCGTGAACACGCGCCATGGGCATTGGAAGATTATGGTTTTAAAGTTGTGATTGCACCAAGTTTTGCGGATATTTTTTATAATAACTGTTTTAAAAATGGTATTTTAGCCATTACTTTAACTGAAGCTGAGGTTGAGTTATTGTTTGAACGAGTAAAAGAAAGAAGTGCGGCACGCTTTACCATTGATTTAGAGCAACAACAGATTAGTGCTGAAGATGGTTTGAAGTTACACTTTGAACTTGATGAATTTAGAAAATTTTGTTTATTAGCGGGCTTAGATGAAATAGGGCTGACTTTAGAACAAAAAGACGACATTCTAGTTTATGAAGAAAAACAAAAGTCACAAACGCCGTGGTTGTTTTGATAAATTAAACTTTTATGCATAAAATATTATAAAAAAATTGAATTATTACAGCATTTTATATTATTATGTTGAAATATTTCTTTAAGATAACAAACTTATTTTTTAAAACTTAGCTTATGACAAATAAAATAGCAGTATTTCCAGGAGATGGAATTGGTCACGAAATAGTGACTGAAACGATTAAAGTTCTTGATTGTATTACCAAAAGTGGAGCTTTTGATGTTGAATTAGAATATGGTTTGGTGGGGGGCAGTGCTTATGATGAAACTGGTTCGCCTTTACCAGAAGCGAGCTTAACATTAGCCAAACAAGCCGATGCGGTATTATTAGGTGCAGTGGGTGGTTATAAATGGGAATCATTAGATATTGCCTTAAGACCAGAAAAGGGCTTATTAGGTTTACGTTCAGAGTTAGAATTATTTTCTAATTTAAGACCAGCCATTTTATATCCACAACTGGCACATGCTTCAACCTTAAAAGAATCGGTTGTTTCTGGCTTAGATCTGATGATCGTGCGAGAATTAACCGGTGGAATTTATTTTGGACAGCCTCGAGGTGTGAGAGAATTAAGTTCAACTTGGCAGGGTAGAGCAGAGCGTCAAGGTTTTAATACTTTGATTTATAAAGAGAGTGAAGTAGAGCGTATTGCTCATGTTGCTTTTCAAACGGCGCAGAAAAGAAATAAGCGTTTATGCTCAGTTGATAAGGCAAACGTTTTGGAATGTACCGAGATGTGGCGAGAAGTGATGGAAATTGTCGCTAAAGATTATCCTGATGTAGCACTTTCTCATATGTATGTTGATAATGCTTCAATGCAATTAGTACGAAATCCAAAACAGTTTGATGTGATGGTAACAACAAATATGTTTGGAGATATTTTATCTGATTGTGCTTCGATGTTAACAGGCTCTATTGGCATGTTACCTTCAGCTTCTTTAGATAAAAATGCTAAAGGTATGTATGAACCGATTCATGGTTCTGCGCCAGATATTGCTGGACAAAATAAGGCAAATCCATTAGCGACTATTTTATCAATGGCGATGATGTTACGTTATTCACTAGAGCAAGCAGATTTGGCAGATAAAGTAGAAAAAGCGGTTGAAGATGTGTTAGATCAAGGTTTTAGAACGCCAGATATCTATACAGAGGGAACGCAACAAGTGGGTACTGCTCAAATGGGCGATGCTGTTGCCAGTGCTTTGAGTAAAATTTTATTAGCATAAGTTACTGGACGTGTTTTGATGTAAGTGCGTTTGAGATAAAATAGTAATCATTACAAATACTATATTAATAAAGGAAAAATTAAAAAATGAGTAAAGAATATGATGTTGCTGTTGTTGGTGCAACGGGTGCGGTAGGTGAGACAATGATGTCAATTCTTGAGCAAAGAAACTTTCCGGTAAGAAACCTTTACCCATTGGCAAGTGCTCGCTCAGCAGGTCAAACGATCAACTTTAATGGTAAAAATATTGTTGTTCAAGATTTAGCTACTTTTGACTTTTCAAAAGTACAAATAGGTTTGTTTTCTGCAGGTGGTGAAATATCTGAAATTTATGCACCAAAAGCGGGTGCTGCCGGGTGTGTGGTCATCGATAATACCGCACACTTTCGATATGATGATGATGTGCCTTTAGTGATCCCAGAAGTAAACCCTCATGCAATTGCTGATTATACCGCCAGAAATATTATCGCAAATCCAAACTGCTCAACGATTCAAATGTTAGTAGCATTAAAACCTATTTATGATGCTGTGGGTATTAAACGTATTAATGTCGCAACATATCAAGCAGTTTCAGGAACTGGTAAACCAGCAATTGAAGAATTAGCAGGGCAATCTGCCAGTTTGTTAAGTGGTAAAGAAGTCACTTGTGAGGTTTATCCAAAGCAAATTGCTTTTAATGTTTTGCCTCATATTGATGTTTTCCAAGAAAATGGTTATACCAAAGAAGAAATGAAAATGGTTTGGGAAACTAAGAAAATTTTTGAAGATGACAATATTGTGGTTAATCCAACTGCAGTTAGGGTTCCAGTGTTTTATGGGCATTCTGAAGCATTACATATTGAAACAGCAGAAAAAATTAGCGTAGAAAAAGCGACACAATTACTGAATGATTTTGATGGTATTGTTGTTTTTGATGAACAAAAAGATGGTGGTTATGCTACTGCTGTCACTGAGGCGGTAAATAATGATCCAGTATTTGTAAGTCGTATTCGTGAAGATATTTCTCATCCTTTGGGTTTAGATTTATGGGTAGTTGCCGACAATGTGAGAAAAGGTGCTGCATTAAATAGTATTCAGATAGCTGAAATTTTGATTAGGGACTATTTGAAATAAAAATTGAGAATTAAGCCATACTTTATTAACAGCTTATATTTAACTTATTTTTATAGCTTGGATGTTAATAAGGTATTTGTATAATTTATTATTAAAGGGAGTCAGTAAGTGGCTAAATCACTTCTGCTAACAGTTCTTATGCTGTTGTTTCCTATGAGTGGTTTTGCTCTAGGTCTTGGCGATATTCAGGTTAAATCCGGATTGAATGAACCGCTGGATGCAAGAATAGATTTAACTTCGGCCACTGAACGAGATCTTGAGTCTATTGATATCAAAATGGCTTCTGATCGTGACTATAAACGTGCCGACATTGATAAGGTTGATCTGCTTCGTCAGATAAACTTTAAAGTTAAAGCCGAAGGCGCTGATCACTATGTACATATCACCAGTAACTCAATCTTACGTGAACCTTTTATAAACTTTTTAATTGATATTCAATGGTATTCAGGCCGATTATTACGTGAATATACGCTTTTATTAGATCCACCAGAAGTTGCCAGAGAAAGAATTTCTGCTACTAAAAAACCAGAAAGAACAGTAGTAAATGATCAAGCAGTAAAAAGCATAGAAACTTCCAAAGTTGCCACCAGAGTTGCAACGACTGCAGTAAAAAACAATCAAATGGAACCAAAGCTAGTAAGCAAAGGTTCATCTGTTTCGTATGGTCCCACGCTTGAATACGATAGTTTATGGTCAGTGGCTGAAAAAATGCGACCTGAACCAACAATCAGTATGAATCAAATGATGATTGCATTACAAATGGAAAATCCTCAGGCCTTTAATCAAAGAAATATTAATGGACTGATGGCGGGTTATACGTTAAAAATTTCTGATGTAAACAGTATAAAAAGCCTTTCTACTAGAGAAGCAACAGAATTAGTTCAACTTCAACAAGAACAATGGGAAAAAATATTAGCCGACTCAAAATATGCCTCAACTAAGGACAAAACAAATAAGGACAAAAAAAAATCCAGTCGAGGTGCTAAATCATCTGTTAAAAACAGCAATAGTAGCAAACAAAAAAAATCACAAGCAAATTTAGAGTTATTAAGTGTTGATGATGCAGAAAGCTTAACAAGCAATGTTACAAATAATAAAGCCATTGCAAAATTAAAGGCCAAGTTATCTCTTAAGGAAGAAGTTATCCAATCTATCACTCTTGAAAATGAAGAATTAAAAGGGCGAGTGAGTGTTTTGGAGAAAAGGCTTAATCTTGTTAATTTGAAAAATGAAAGTTCAGTTATATTACAACAAAGAGACAAACAAACTGATATAGAAGCAGAAAATATTTCTACACCTGAAGTAGATAAAGTTCAAGAAGAGCAATTACAAAAAACTACAACATCAGAAACTACAACATCAGAAACTACTACAGCAGAAATATCAACAGCAACCGCTGAATCACTTGATAAAATATCGAGTAACAAAGTAGAAAATAAAAAAGAAATTGTTAATACTTCAACACCGTCACCTACTGTAGCAATTGCTGCTGATGATAATGTAGCTAAAGTCAGTATGTTTGATAATTTTTTAAGTCTGTTGATGGATTACTTATATGCCATTCTTGGAATTGTTGCATTGCTTTTTGCATGGATAGTGAGCAAGTTTGTTGCTAATAAGAAAAAAGATGATGGCTTTCAAGAAAGTATATTAAATTCTTCAGCGCCAATAAGTGACTTTAATCAATCTGACTCTGACAGCAGTGTTGATTTTGATCAGAGTTCGTCTGTTTTAGATGATGAAACCTCATTTCTAAGTGATTTTTCTACCAGTGAGTTAGATTCTTTACAGCCTGATATGGAAGAAAATGATCCATTGTCTGAAGCTGATGTATTGATGGTTTATCAGCGTTTTGATAAAGCAAAAGAATTATTAAATGCTTTAATAAAAAAAGATCCTCAGCAAATAGGTGCACAATTGAAATTGCTAGAAGTCTTCCATGAAGCTAAAGATGAAGATGGTTTTAAGCAACAAGGTGCAGTTATTAAAGGCATATTATTAGCGTCAGGTGCATCCTTATCAGATGATGAGAATTGGGCTAAGGCACAAAATTTTGCTAAAAGATTTGATGTTGATTTAGACAGTATTGAGTCAGAAGAACCGACTTTTGACTTGACTGATACTGCTGATGTTGAACAAACTGCTGAAGCTGTGCAAACTGCTGATACCAGCGATGAAGAAGAAACTGAACTAGCTGATGATGAAATTGATGTTGATGATTTAGAAAGACAGTTAAATGCATTTGAAGAAATGTTGGGTGATGATTTTGATGATGGTGAAGATGATGTTTCAACTTCATTAGATGATTTATCTGCTGATTTAGAGCAGTCAGACTCAGAGCAAGCTGTTTCAGAGCAAGTATCTTTGGATGAAATGTCCTTAGATGATGAACTTTCACAAAGCACTGAAGAATTAGAGCAAAATTTAGATGATATTGCTAACGAACTAAATGATGCTACAACTGGTTTAGATGATGCTGCTAATAATTTATCTTTAGATGATGAATTAGCAGCAAGTTCAGACGATTTATCATTAGATGAAGAAATGATAACAAAAGATGATATGTCTTTTGATTTAGATGATGTTGCAGTTGCTAGTGATGAAAATGATTTATCACTAGATTTAGATGAAGATTCCAGTAATGATAATCATGAAGATTTTGAAATTGATATGGATGATTTATCATTAGATGATAATGACTCAGGCGATGAAAATGCTGAATTAGCATTAGACAATAATGATTCGTCAGATGAACTTGAAATTGATATGGCTGACTTATCATTTGAAGATAATGACCCAAGCGAAGACAATGCTGAATTAGCATCAGATGATAGTAATTTGTCGGATGAACCTGAAATTGATATGGCTGACTTATCATTTGAAGATAGTGACTCAAGTGAAGACAATGCTGAATTAGCATCAGATGATAGTGATTCGTCAGATGAACTTGAAATTGATATGGATGATTTATCATTAGATGATAATGACTCAGGCGATGAAAA
>CAYMMQ010000007.1:36174-37355 GCA_964391585.1 uncultured Ectothiorhodospiraceae bacterium | reverse complement strand
TCCACCTGTATTATCAGTCCAACTTGCCCCAGCTGTTGCATTATACAAAGCAATTAATGCATCTCTTTACGCTGGCAAAATTACTGCACTTGCAACACCTGATGACATCGCTGCTAAAAATAAAACCAATTTAACAAAAGTATTAAATCGCTTGATGATATTAGCTAAATTTCCAGTAAAGTATTTACTATCAAATCCCATATTTACAACCAATTCCCAATCAATAAAAACGGTGCCCAGTAACTTGGATGTTGATATCTCGGCTGGGCGATTAACTTCTTTTGTACCTTTTGTAATGCTTTAGCTTTTGATAAGCCTTTCTTAGAGTGCAGCTGTTGATAAAAGTCAGTAATTGCCAACGAGGTTGCTTCATCATCCACAAACCACAAAGTTGCTAAGGCACTTCTTGCCCCTGCTTTTATCGCTACCCCTGCCAAACCTAAAGCGGCTTTTTCATTACCTAATGCGGTTTGACAAGCACTCATAGTTAATAATTCTATCGGTTTATCTCGAAAACGACCAAAACCAATCAAGCTCTTCAGCGAGTTTATGGTCAACTTGCCATCATGGGTTAATAAAAAATCATCATTTTGCACCCCAGTAAACTGAGCATGGGTTGCCAAATGCACCACTGAATAAGCTTTTTCTTGTAATTTTAACTTAATACTTGCTAAAGTATAAGTCTCATTCAAAATTTGTTCACCACCAATTAAGCCTTTAATGCTAGCTAATTCTTTTGGCACACTGGGCAAAGCCGAAAAATCTTGCACTGAATCTGATAACCCCGCTAATAACACATTAGCATCTTGCCATTGAATACGTTTAGGATCAATTAATTTAAAACTTGGCGCACTTACTAAAGCAAAATTTTCAATTAAAAACTTCCTGCCATTATATAGCGTCGAAAAAGGAATAGTTCTTAAGGCTCCATCAGCAATAATCACTAAAGTATCGGTATTTTTTTGCTTAAGATCATTTTCCAAAGGCCGAATTAACCAATCATATAACTGGCTTGCCTGATAAAAAAAACGATTATGTGGACGACTTTGCAAATTTTGTCTGAATAAATCCGTTTGTTGTTGTAATTCTAGTGCAGTCACTGGTTGCTCATATTGCTTAATGCCATGCTTATCACTGCTCAACAATACCAATCGGTTTGGCAAACTAATCGGGTATAAAAC
>CAYMMQ010000007.1:33016-36074 GCA_964391585.1 uncultured Ectothiorhodospiraceae bacterium | reverse complement strand
GCTAATGCATTATCAAAGTGTTTTAATTGCAATTCATTTTCTGCTTTTTCACCATACCATTGATATAAATATTCTGGGATATCAATTTGTAAGGCATAAAAAATGGCTGAGTTAGCATAAGTTAACGCTTCTGGGTAACGATGTTGGTAACGATATAATTTTGCCAAATAACCTGCACTCACCGAGCTGTTTTTATTATCCTGTTGTTGTTTTGCCAACTGAAAAGCCGTATTTAAGCTTTTATAACTTAAGCTCATAAATTCGTCTTTATACTTTTGATGCTTATCTAGTTGCTGATACGATAATACCCCTAAACTAATCAAAGCATTCATTTTGACATGGTGGTTAAGTTTATTATTTGTGGAAGCATTGAGTGTTTGATGAAGCAAATTAAATTCTTTGATCAATTTATCAGCTTGATTAAACCATAACTGGCTTAAAGGAAATAAACGGTTCATAGTAATTTTAACCGTCAAATTCTGATGATTAGTTTTTTTCGCAAACACTAAGCTTTTTTGATAAAACTCATCGGCCCAAGCAAAATCACCCAAAACCGTAGCTACGTTAGCTCTTTGCATCCAAGTATTAGCATGTAGTAACGCAGGGAAATCATCGTTTAACAAAGAAACTGCTTGTTTGGCATACTGCTCTGCCAGTAACAACTTACCCACTGAAACCATCACATCACTGGCCTGGTTTAACACCTGAAGCAATAATGTGGGATTTAAACCTTTTTTTATTGCTAACAAATTTTTTTCAAGCAGTATTTCAGCTTTATCAATAAAACCTAAACCTTGGTAAGCATAAATCAGTTTTAATCGAGTTTGAGCTTTAAGGGTTAGATCGCCAGCGTGTTGTTCTAAGTTATCTAATAGCAACTGCCAATGTTTCGTTGCAGTTGCCAAATCTTGTTGTTGATAAGCTTGTTCCGCTTGGTTTAGGTGCAGGGTGATATCCGCTTTTTGCATCCTGTTTTCTTGTGCTATGACGGGATTAAACACAATACAAAACATCATTAGTAAAACGCTTATTACAACAATTCCCTTCCCAAAAGCACTTCTCATCAACGTCAACATCCTCATATTAAAACGCATCTACAGTCAGTTGCAGATGAAAACCTTTATCTTGCAAGTTTGAATTATAATCAGGTTGTGGCGTTTTTAATGCCTTAGCCCAACTGAAATCAAGCCGTATATGCTTTTGAATTTGCCATTGCAACGCAACTCCCATACTGAGTAGATCATTTGGCAATTGCAAAAAATCATGCGCATTCCAACCATAACCATAATCAATAAACGGCTTTATGATCAAACTATTATTATCAATACGTCCTTTTAATTGCGAAAAAATATTCTCTACAGGTATATGCAGTTCCAAAGAACTTATCACTCCATTGTCTCGAATCAGACTATTTTCCCGATAGCCTCTGACAGTTTGCGCACCACCCATAGCAAATTGATTAATAGAAAGCAAATTTTCATCACTGAGTTGAACATTTATCCGCAATAAAACATCAGCAACGTTTTTTTTCTGATCAAGACTAAGGCGTTCTAACCAATTAAATTGTCCACGAAAGCGTTTAAATACTCCATCAGGCTGTTTATTAGCTCGGTGAGTCGCATTTAAAATATTTAAGCCCAAGCCTAACTCTGCTCTTGCCACCAACACTCTTGAAGGGTGACGATTCATCCATTGAGAGAAAAAGCTCCATTCATTCACTTGAGCTTGAGCAACTCCTGGTGGAAAAGCAAACAACTCTCCTAACAGTCGGGTATCACTTTGCGATAAACTCAATTGCGTACCAATAGTAATTTCCTGATGTAAAGAATGTTGCAGTTGCTGCTTTAACATAAAAGAAAATCGCTCTAAATTACTTTTAAACCCTAAGGAGTTAAAGGGCTCTTGCACAACGGCAGAAGATGTTTTATCCCATTGTATTGAAGCGGTTGTTTGGCTAGTCTGTACCGGCATACTCAGCATAAAGGATAAATCATTTTTATCATCAAGTAGGCCATAATTGAAAAGTACCGCTTCACCATGGCCGAATAAATTTTTATGCTCGGCAACAATTTTCCCTAGCTGCGCCCCAACACTTGGCGAACGATAATTATTCAATAATAGACTTAACTGATAAGGTCGTTTTTCTTGAATTTTGATATCAAGCGAGCTTTCTCCTAAGCTTAGGCCTGGTTTTAATTGGGCATCAATTTTTTCTATCAGAGGATCTTGCTCTAACAGCTTCATTTTTGTCTGTAATTCAACTAGGTTTAAAACGTTTGAACTTTCAGGTTTATTTGCTGCATTAGTTTGAAAACTGCTGTTCAAAGCCTGAAAACTGCTTAGTTTGTCAAAAATATAAGCTTCAGAAATATGCTCATTATTACTAATATTAATCGAGCTTAACTTCCCTTCAATAATATCAAAGTATATTTTGCCATCAATGACTTGTTGATCGGGTAAAATGGCTCCCGAATTAATATAACCACGATCAATATAAAACTGGCTAATGCGTTGTTTTAATTGCATCAATTGTTGCATACTTACCCATTGATTCAGATAAGCTTGGCATATTTTAGATAATTGTTGATCCGTTATAACGATATTACCCTTAAAAATAAACTGTTTTACTTTAATCTTATGGATAGTTGATAAGGTATTATTTTTAGCTGGAAGCTCGGTATTTGTAGCGTTCAAAACATTAGGCAGGCGATAAGGTTCTGCTTTAAGCACCCCGACACTAAAAATAAAAAACCAGAAAGTAGCAAGTATTTTATTTTTCATCTTATTAAAGCGTTTTTTCACAGCTTAACTTTACAGGAGAGGCAATCGCAACATCAAACTGAACAGGCTTAGTGCCTTTAGATTGTATATCCATCACATCCTCTAAACCGAGGGCCATCATATCATCGGGTAAACTGGCAACACCTTTACGATCAGCGACAATAAATGAACTCACTTGCTCACCAGTTTTTGTCGAACATGGCTGTTGTTGCCATGGAGTGCTATCCAGATAACGCGTAGTCAACACCTGTGCATTCTTTTCATCATCAATATTGGG
>CAYMMQ010000007.1:30498-32916 GCA_964391585.1 uncultured Ectothiorhodospiraceae bacterium | reverse complement strand
GCTTCTGAGCTAATCAAAGAGTTGTCCGACAATAAAATGTCTTTTCCTGCTTGAATATTAATAAAACCAGCATCACCAGCAATCCCAGTGTTCTGATCAAAGTCCCACAAACTAGCCGAGCTGATCATTGAGTTGTTATTCATCAAAAGTGAATCAGTCACATCAATACTCACATCACCAGCAAAACCACTACCATTTTGTGAATACTCAATTTGTTTCGATTGCTCATTGACTTTCGAAGCTTTTGATGAGGTTTCAATACTGCTACTATTGCTCAGCAATAAGTTTTTGGCCTTTATTAAAATTTCCCCACCTCCAGCAATCCCAAGTGTATCAGCATAAATACGACTATTATCACTAAGGGAAACATCATCTTTAACCGCTATTTTTACACTGCCAGCATCAGCTGTACCTAAATTAGCGAAGGAGACAGCACTTTTTCCTAAAGAAAAATTACCCACATCAATACTACTATTATCCGCAAGCGTTAACGTTCCTGCATTAATTTCCACACTACCTGGCTCACCCGCTTCCCAAGCATCTGCAAATATTTTACTATACCCAACTAGTTCCACCTCGTTAAAACTATTGATTATCACTTTCCCTGCATTACCTAAACCATAACTTGACATATCGATAGTGGCATAATTGTTTAAATTAACGGTATTAGCATTTATCAAAATATCTCCCGCTTGACCGCTTCCTTCGGTATGAGAGACAATACCTAATGGTTGGGCCTTAGCAAACTGTTTAGCCAATGCAGGATCACCATCGGCAATAACAACAGCATTATCCACATCAAGGGAAATACTAGCCCCCTGCCCGCTACCTAAAGCAAAGCTAGAAATACTTGACTGCTGTAAAACTGAAATGTTATCGGCTTTAATACTGATGGTTTTTCCTGCAATATTGCTGTCGGATACTGAATACAAATGGCTTTTATTATCTAAAACAAAATTTCCTGCACGAATAAAAATACTGCCTGATCCCAGGTTGCTATTTTCAGCATTGGATACTTCGATAATTGAACCATCAAGAACTTGAGTACTGCCGGCATTTGGTATATCAAGCTCCTTTATTGAATTTAACTTGACTGGTACTTCAGCTTGCCCTCTTGTCGCAACAATACTGACTTGTCCAGAAGGAACTAAAATATCACTTTGTTGATTAATTAATACATTTTTAGCAACTACTGCCAATGTTTTTTCTTCTGCTAAATATAACTGGCTTCCCGAAATAGTAATATTGCTGTTTGTGGTATTACTATCTAAAAAACCAAAACTTGCTGGCGAACTCGCCGAAAGCACTTCAGAACTTAATGGCTGACTATAAAACTTTTCACCATCTGCAAATTGTAGAAAATCTGCAGTACTGGTATAAAAAGAACCACCCAAATCAAGCTTTGCTCCGGCACCAAACACAATACCGGCAGGATTTAATAAATACAAATCTGCCGCCGCAATGGTAGACTTGAGTAAGCCATTAATACTAGACACCTCACCACTGGTTACTCTGGCAATAATATTGGCAATCGATGCTTGTCCAGAAAAAGTAGCACTTTGCTGTTGGGAAATATTAAAACTCGAAAAACTATGAAAAAGATTATTGCCCTGTAAACTACCCAATTCTTGAGTTATAGCAAAATCTGGCCCTGAAAGTGTGGTTGCCGCTCCTAAACTACCATCAGTCATCACTTGTGCATCAATCGCAGATGAGCAACTTAACAAGAAAAAAAACACACTAAAATAATTTTTACTTTTCATAGCATTTCCCTTGGTTAGTTCAATAGTCAAATTCTGCCAACTTGGGCATTTTCACTTGTTTTAATAGGCTCGTTCGATGAGCTAATAAATACTGTTTATCAACATCTGCTAAAGGCTTGGATAATAACTGAAATAATGAGCTCATTGCATCATGCCAATAAGCTTGCTCAGCATAAATAAAATAACGTTGTGTTATCTCAGTATCATTGATAACTTCAAGTTGCTGTGCGGTCGGTTTTTTAAACATTAAAGTAGCACTAGCCAAAAAATCAGCTGAACGCTCAACAGGATCTAAGATAAGATAAACAAACCATTCGTATTCAACATTTTCTTGCAAACTGATATTCTGTTTAGCAAGACTAATGGAGTGATATCCCGCTTTAAAACCTTGCTCTCTCTGTTGTGGCAATAATTCAATATCTAATAACGGCTCTATTTTGCCGACTTGATTTAAAGTAAAATAAACGGGACCTTGCCACGCAGAAGATAAAAACCAAAATAACTGTGGCTGGCTTTGACTGCTTAAGCTAGTGTGTTGTGCGGCAATCGGTGCAATAATATCAGGAATGGGCATCACCTGTTGTTGTTCAAAGCTAATTTCTCCTCTGGCAACACCTCTTGAAGCTCCTCGTGCTACGCCTCTAGCGACACCTCT
>CAYMMQ010000007.1:24960-30398 GCA_964391585.1 uncultured Ectothiorhodospiraceae bacterium | reverse complement strand
CACCTCTAGCAACGCCCCTTGCTACACCACGATTAACACCTCTAGCGACTCCTCTTTGTGTCGTTGAAAGTGTTGCATCATTTGTTACAATCCCACCTTCTCGACGACGTAAGTCTTGATTTTCTGGAAATACATAAGTGGGTAATAAAGAGGATTGAACAACTGCTAGCTTATTACTAACAGCAATACTGTCACCAGCCACAACAACAAAGCTGATGAATAGCAACAACAATAATGAGATAATTTTGCAGCTTATAGTTGACATAATTTTTCCCTCATTAATAAAGCAAGCTAATTTTTACTATCATTAACACTTCAACAAACACAGCACTCAAATAAAGAGAGTTGCACTTTTTAAAAGAATGAGTATACTCAGTAAATTTGATAGTTAACTCAATAATAGCATAAACTTACCACTATTTACTCAATTTGCAAACTAATAATGAAAATTTTGTATAAATTATTACGCTTAATCTTGTTTTTTTCTTTCTTGTACGGGAAACCGGCATTTTGTGAACCACAAATCAAGGTGGCTATTTCCCACTTTCCACCCGTAGAAATGCGTGAAAATGGCCAAGCAGTGGGGATTAACATTGACATTATGAATGCGCTGTTTGCCAAACTCAATTTGACACCCAAATATAGTCAAATGCCATTCAAACGCTGTTTATTAAGTTTAGAAAAAGGTCATTCTGACTTTATTGGCTCTTTGCAAGTGAGTGAAGACAGAAAAAACTATTTATATTATATACAGCCTGCCTACTCAGAATACCATATCAGCTTTTATCAACGTAAAAATGAAACCAGAGAACTTAACAAATACGAAGACTTATATCAATTTAAGGTTGGTGTCATCCGGGCATATAAAAACTTCGAACGCTTTGATAACGACAATAAAATCAAAAAAGAATTAGTCAATTCTTGGGAGTCAAACTATATGAAACTTGTAGCGGGTAGAGTTGATGTTGTTATTGATGATAGAATCGATGGAGCATACCGCGTTCATATGTTTGATCTTAAAGATCAGGTGAAAGTTGCTCATTATTCTTTTAATGCTGGCAGTAATGGATATTTTGCCTTATCCAAAAAATCAAAATTCTATCCTCGCATCAATGAAATCGAAGCCACTTTAAAACAAATGCTGGACTCGGGAGAAATTGAATCCATCATCAAAAATAGCCTGAACAAATATCAATAGCATTTATAACCTACTAAATACCAAACTCGCATTCGTTCCACCAAAACCAAAGCTATTTGACATCACATGATTTAGATTTGCTTGATCAACTCGTTTAGTTACAATCGGTACATCTAAGGCTTTAATTGCTTCGTCAATATTTTGAACATTTGCTGAAGCACAAATAAAGTTATTTTTCATCATCAGCAAGCTATAAATAGCTTCTTGTACGCCAGTTGCCCCTAATGAATGTCCAGTTAATGATTTCGTTGAACTCAAATTTGGAACGTGATCAGCAAACACTTGTTTGACTGCTTCAATTTCTTTTAAATCACCCACAGGTGTACTTGTGCCATGCATATTAATATAATCAATCGGAGCTGAGATATTGGCTTTTGCCATCGACATACATCTTGCCGCCCCTTCTCCTGAAGGAGCAACCATATCGTAACCATCGGAAGTTGCTGCATAACCTGTCAGTTCAGCATAAATTTTTGCTCCGCGAGAGATCGCATGTTCATACTCTTCCAGTACCAGCATGCCACCACCACCCGCAATAACAAAACCATCCCTATCTGCATCATAAGCTCTAGAAGCTAGCTCAGGAGTATCATTATACTTAGTCGATAATGCACCCATTGCATCAAATAACATACTTAATGTCCAATGTTCTTCTTCACCACCACCGGCAAAGACAATATTTTGTTTGCCAAGCTGAATTTGCTCCATAGCAGCACCAATACAATGTGCACTGGTTGCACAGGCAGAGCTAATAGAATAATTAATACCTTTGATTTTAAATGGTGATGCTAAACAAGCAGAAACAGTGCTTCCCATAGTCTGAGTAACACGATAAGGCCCTACTCGTCTAATCCCTTTATTTCGCAAAATGTCAGCGGCTTCAACTTGACTGGCAGAAGATGCTCCTCCAGAACCAGCAATTAATCCAGTATTAACATTGGATAATAAGCTATCGTTAAGACCAGCATCAGCGATTGCTTGTTGCATTGAAATATAGGCATAAGCTGCAGCTGGTCCCATGAATCGAAGCGTTTTACGGTCAATATATTGAGAAAGATCAATATTAATTGCTCCGGCAACATGACTGCGCATACCCATTTCTTGGTATTTTTCAATAAAGCGAATGCCAGAACGCCCATTTTTTAAGGTATCTACAACTGTTTCAATATCGTTTCCTAAACAAGAAACTATTCCCATTCCTGTGACTACTACTCGCTTCATGTTAATACCATTTGTTTTTAGATGATGTGATTTTAAAAAAAGAGATAATACTTTATACAAAAATAACTAACCTGTCTATTTAAAATATTTTTTAATGGCAAATTTTAAAACAAAAATATTATGGCATAAATAATGCTTTGTGATATAGGTGAGTTCTAACTGGCCTTTTGGTTCAGTTTGAGCTAATCAATGAAAGGAGCTAAAACTATTTATATGTTTGCCGATATTATGACTTATGAAAACCATTAATTATCACATGACAAGATTCTTATCTAATGCTTTACTATCCACTATAGTTTCAAGAGCTATAGTTTCAAGAGCTATGGTTGTTGTAATAGTAATGCTTGTACTATTTTCCAGCATGAGCCATTTATTTGCAGCCGATACTACGCCTAGTAGTGAAGTGAAAGTTTTAATCGATGTGTCTGGAAGTATGAAAAAAAATGATCCTAAAAACTTTCGTAGTCCTGCATTAAGACTATTAGTGGGTTTATTGCCTGCGGACAGCGAAGCTGGTGTCTGGAATTTTGGCACTCAAATAAAAGAAATTGTTAAAACAGCTAAAACAGATGAAGATTGGAAAACAGCGGCAAGAAATGCATCTAAGATTATTCACTCTAGAGATCTTTTCACCAATATAGGCACTGCATTAACCACGGCTACTGATAACTGGAGCAAGCAAGTTACAGAGAACCAAACCAAACAAAACAGCACTGAAAACTTCAGTCGAAACCTGATTATATTAACAGATGGCATGGTGGATATATCTGCTGATGAAGCTAAAAACAAACAAGAACGAGAAAGAATTCTCAATAATCTTTTGCCTAAAATAAAAGCATTAAATACGCAAATTCATACCATTGCTCTGTCTGAAAATGCCGATCTTGAGTTTCTTAAAAAATTATCCACTGAAACTGATGGCGTATTTGTGCAAAGTAATAAAGCAGATGAATTAGAGCGGATCTTTCTCCACTTATTTGAAAAAACCACCGTGCAAGATACTGTTCCATTAATTGATAATAAATTTTCTATTGATGATAGTATTTATGAGCTAACTTTATTAGTTTTTAAAGATAAAACTGCGGAAAATCAAAATACTGAAGTAGTATTACCTTCTGGAGAAAGTTTTAACCAAAATAATGCTCCGAGTTCAGTGAAGTGGTTTTCAGAAAATAATTACGATATGATTACCATGCAAAAACCACCTATTGGTGACTGGTCAATAAATGCGGCTATAGACCCAGATAATAGAGTTATGGTTGTGACTAATCTAAAAATAGAATCTAGGCGTTTACCAAACAACCTTTTCTTAGGAGAAAATATCCCTCTGGAAATGTATTTAAGTGATGAAAAAGAAGTTATTACAGATGACGATTTTTTGTCACTCTCTTCTATTTCAGTTGAAAAGATTGATACAAAAAACAATAACAACAAAAAGTGGTTTTTACATGATAATGGCTTACGCGATGATCTCGTTGCCAATAATGGGAAGTTTAATTTAATGCTCGGTGAAAACTTTCAAGTGGGCAAAAACTATTACATCTTGGGTGCAAAAAGTGAAACTTATGCTAGAGAACTGAGAAAATCTTTTTACGTGCATGATATTCCTTTATTATTAAGCCATTTAGAAATTATTGAGGGAAATTATCATACCAGTAAAAAAATTATTGTTACCCCAAATTTAGAATATGTGCGTCCAAATAAAATGAATATTAGCGCTCAGTTAATTAGTGAAGATGGGAAAAAGCAAGATATTACCCTAATCAATGATAATCCAAAGCGTATTGAGTGGTTTTTTGATGCCTCTAAATTAGAAAATGACAAAAATTATTCGATTATTTTTCATCTCAATGCTCATACTCACCGAGGTCGTCCTTTAGATTATCTCTCTAAACCCATTAAATTAAATATTGATAAAATGTTAAGCAAAGAAATATTCACTGATAGTATTGATGATTCACCCATTAAAGTGACTGTAAGAAAACAAGCCCCTGCTGATGAAATAAAACCAAAATCTAAAGCAGAAGAACCTAAAGCAGAAGAAGCCCCTAAAGAAGAATACATGGCTGATGAAACTACTGACGAAAGCGGTGATGATTGGTTTACGGGGATCATTGTTGCCGTGGTTGTTAATGTGGTTGCCATTATTTTAGGTTTTTTGCTCTACCGTCGCTGGAAAAAAAACCAATCATCTGATTACATCGATTTACTTGGAGAAGCGGTCTAATGGAAAGCCTTATCCCAAAACTCTTTATTCTCACCGTTGAAGCCTCTGTAGTTTTTGCTATCATCATTGGCATAATGGTATTTTTACATAAAAAAAGTAAAAAAAGAGATAATAAAGCAGCAACTCAAATAGTTAGAGATATTGTTGAAAATGATGCATTTCGCCTAAAAAATCTCTCAGCAAAGTTGAAAAAAATTGACTTTCAAGGTGATAGTGAAGAAAAAGCAAAAGATCTTCATCAAAAAGAAAAAGCCTTTTTAAATGAAGTGTTAAATATTTATTTAAAACGAGATGTTATTAGATTAGATAATATTCAAGCTTCATTATTAGCGTTAACAGAGCAGTTTATGGTGCCTTCTGCTGCTACATCAGAAGTTGCCCCCGCTCAAAATACGCCTGAGGCTGAAGCAACTCCTGTGCAATCAAGTAGTGAAGTTAATGATAAAGTTCAACGCGAAGTTAATGAGTTACGTTTAAAAAATACCGAGCTAAATGAACACCTTTTTGAAGCATTAGAAACGATGACCAATTTAGTGACTGAACATAGTAAGTCACAAGGTGGTGCTGAAAAACCATCTTCCCAACAAATCCTTGATGCCATTATTTTGTTACGTGATCAACGTCAAGATAACAGCAAAGCAGTACCGACAGAACCTCCACCAGCAGTTGTGGAAAAAGAAGATGAAACCTTATTTACAGAAAATGCTACGGATTTAGGGATCTCAGATATATTAAAAACTGATTTAGAAAGTGATCTGAGTAAAGAAGAACCAAAAGAGGAAAAAGATGAAA
>CAYMMQ010000007.1:18084-24860 GCA_964391585.1 uncultured Ectothiorhodospiraceae bacterium | reverse complement strand
CTGAGACTGCTGAGGAGGAAGAGGATGATCCCTGGGCTGATGCCCTAGCAGAACAACATAGTGCTGAAGAAAGCGCACTTGAAGAAGAAGATCCTTGGGCAGCCGCTTTATCAGAACAAGAAAAAGCCGAAAAAAAGCCGTAATTGCGCTTGAGAAATAAACTCAGTCAATATTTTTCTATTGAACCTGCTTTTGGTCAATGATTGTGGCTATACGCATGGGAAAATAAGTTTATTTAAACTATAATACAGCTTAATAAATTTCATAAGGAGTAATCATGTCCCGCTTTGTTGACTGTGTTGTATTAAAAAAGAATGCTGAAGGTCTTGAACAAGTTCCTCATCCTGGTGAGCTTGGAATACGAATTTACGAAAATGTTTCTCAAGAAGCTTGGAAAAGCTGGTTAAATCAAGCCACTATCATCATAAATGAAAATGCTTTAAACACTGGCGATGTAGAATGTATTGCTCTTTTAGAAGAGTATATGAGGGCTTTTTTTTTCCAAGAAGGAAAATACGCTCAATAAATACAAGTATTTTGCCTGAGAGTATTTAATACTTCTCAGGCAAAATATTAAGCGTATATCACAGAGCTAACCTTTAGCACTTCCACAACCACTACAACCACCAGAGCCACCCGTTTTAGAAAACACATTATTAAAGACAAAATTCTGATTTGCACCTTCAGTTCTAAAATCAATTTCCACGCCAGTTAAAAAATTTAAGGCAACTGCATCAAGAAAAATTTTTAAACCATTTTTTTCCCATACAGTATCATATGCCGTTGACTCTTCAATCAAGGTCATACCATAAGTCATACCACTACAACCACCACCAGTGATAAAAATCCTGACCCCCAGAACATCGCTTTCGTTACTTACAATTTTAAGCATTTGCGAAATAGCTTCTTCACTCATGCTAATTTCATTAGTTAGTGTTGTTTTAAATGCAATATCGCTCATAGTTTTTCCTCAAACTGGGTTAAAAGTTTATTATAGACTCGACTTATTATTCTCTGTTTATAGAATAAAAGATTGAAATTATACAATCAAACACGATATATTGCTAAACATTATAGGAGAAAAAAATGCACAAGCTTGACCAATTACCCTTGTTATCCCAGACTATTGATATAGATAATAGCGTATTACAAAGCAATATCTTCGATTCATTTATCACTGACTTATCACCCTCATCGGTAATTATGGTAAAAGGTGAAGATGCAGCTAGTTTTTTACAAGGGCAACTAAGCAATGACATTAATTTAGTCACAGAACAGCTTTCACAATTAAGTGCTTGTTGTAACCCCAAAGGCAGAGTACTAGCAATATTTAGAATTTTTAAGTACCAAGATCAGTTGTGCTTAGTTGTTGCTAACGATATTAAAGAACGCATCATTAAACGCCTAAAAATGTTTGTGATGATGAGCAAAGTCGAAATAATAGATATGAGTGATGAAATCACCCACTTTGGACTAGCGGGAGAGAAAATTGACAGCATATTAAGAGAATGCAATTATAAGGTTGATACTACAGAAAATTCGGTTTCTTTTATTAAGGGGATCAGTTTTATTAGCTTGCCAGGCCCAGGAAATCGTTTTGAATGTTTTGCCTCTTTTGAAGCAGTGAAACAGTTAACTTTTGCACTAAATGAAAATTCATCACCCAAGCTTTCTCACTACCCTAAGCAAATATGGAATATTTTAGGCATTAAAGCTGGCTTAGCCAATATATCAAGTAATACTCAAGAACTTTTTGTACCACAGATGCTAAATCTACACAGTATTGATGCTGTAAGCTTTAAAAAAGGCTGCTATACAGGTCAAGAAGTTGTGGCTAGAATGCATCATTTAGGCACGGCAAAACGTTTGATGTATGGGATAAAATTTCACTCAAGCCTACAAGTTAAACAAGGAGATTCATTGTATTCTCCAGATTCTAAAAGTGCTCAAGGTGCTGGGAAAATTGTCAATATAGAGCAAGTAGAACATCAGCAATATATTGCGCTTGCTGTGATTGAAAATGAGTTAATTAGTCATAATTCAATTTATATTGATGAACCTCAACAACATAAAGTAGAAATTTTCACCCTTCCCTACCAACAAAAGAATAATGAATAGACTTGAGGCAAAAGATGGCAGACAATAAAATCTTAGATTATCAACTCGCATTAGATGCCTGTGCAGGTAATGCCTTATTAGTTGACAACCTTTTTCAAGTTTTTTTACAACAAGTTGATGCTTATCAACAAGATATTAGTCGCTTATTTAAACAATCAAACTTTGCAGCGTTACAAGAAAAAATTCATAAACTTCACGGAGGACTGCAATACCTTGGAGCTCCAGCTTTAACTCAACTTACCTCCGAGCTAGATGGACATTTAGCTGATTTTACCGCACAACAACTTGAGACACAGATAAATCAAGTTATTATTTATCTTGAGCAAATCAAACACTGCAAATACATCAAATAAATTTCCCTATAAACCAGCATTCAATGCTAAACTTTGCATAATATTATTTACCACCCATTAATTATGACAAAAACATTTTATTGGCACGACTATGAAACCTTTGGTACTCAGCCAGGCACTGATCGAATTGCTCAGTTTGCTGGTATTCGTACCGATGAAGATTTAAACCCTATTGACGCTCCCCTAATTCAATATTGTAAACCTGCTGATGACTTTCTACCAGATCCTTATGCTTGTATGGTAACAGGGATTTCACCCCAGCTTTGTCTTGAAAAAGGCTTGCCTGAGTATCAGTTTATCCAAAATATTCATCAACAAATGGCACAAGCAAATACCTGTACAGTAGGATATAACAACCTTCGTTTTGATGATGAATTTACCCGCTTTAGTTTTTATCGAAATTTTTATGATCCTTATGCAAGGGAATGGGCAAATGGTAATTCACGCTGGGATTTAATTGATGTAGTCAGAATGACTGCAGCACTTAGGCCAGAAGGGATTAATTGGCCTATTCACGAAGCAGAGATTAATAATGACATAGATGATGACGTAACAAAAGCGCTCAAAACGGAAGAAACGAGAATTAGCTTCCGTTTAGAAAAATTGACAGCAGCTAATGGGATCAGTCATCAGGATGCTCATGATGCCTTATCCGATGTCTATGCGACTATTGCTTTAGCTAAACTCATAAAAGAAAAACAGCCCAAATTATTTAATTATGCTCTTGAGCTTCGAAATAAACACAAGGTATTAGAAAAAATTAATCTTGCCAATCCAAAACCATTTGTACATATTTCTGGCATGATCCCAGGCAAATATAATCACTGCTCCATCGTCTACCCGATTATGTTTGATCCAAGTAATAAAAATGCGATTATTGTATTTGATTGTCGTTATGATCCGACAATTTTATTGGACTTAACTGCCGAAGAAATTCGTCATCGCTTAT
Source organism: uncultured Ectothiorhodospiraceae bacterium (assembly GCA_964391585.1). Lineage (GTDB taxonomy): Bacteria > Pseudomonadota > Gammaproteobacteria > GRL18 > GRL18 > JADGAU01. The sequence goes on along the minus strand of CAYMMQ010000007.1, from coordinate 21,440 downwards.
TTTTATCCTCCAAAAAGCTTGCCGAACAAGGGCTAGAACGAATTCATTTAAAAACCATCCATATCAACAAATGTCCAGCTATTGCACCTCTTAGTACCCTAAATGAAACGATGGCAGAGAAACACCAAATTAAATTAACCCAGCACTTACAATATGCAAAAATGTTAAAAACGATACATGGCTTAACAGAAAAATTAGCCCTAGTATTTCAACCATCCTATGAGCATAAAAATCAAGATCCGGATCAAGCATTGTATAGTGGCGGATTTTTCTCTCCAGCAGATAAAGCTTTAATGCAAAAAATCGTTAATAACCCCGATCCTCAACAATTACTAAAACAAAGTTTTCCTTTTAAAGATCAGCGTTTAGCTGATTTGTTTTTTCGCTATAAAGGGAGGAATTTTCATCATCTTTTAGATTCAGATGCTAAAACCATGTGGGAGAACTACCGTTTGGAACGCTTAAAAAGTTCTGATAGCCCTTCTCCAATGACCTTAGAAAACTATAACAAAGTGTTGCAAGAACTTATGCCTCAAGAGAGCGAAGACAAGCAAGCTTTATTACTACAACTACAAGCATACCCCAGCTTAATTGGATTATGAAAAAAAAAGAGGTTCTAAGCGTATCAAGCTTAAATACCAAAGGGAAAAAATTATTAGAAGATAACTTTTTTTCGATTTGGGTTGAAGGTGAGATATCAAATTTTATCAGCCATACTTCGGGACATTGGTATTTTTCACTCAAAGATAATAAGGCGCAGATCCGCTGCGCTATGTTTAAATTCTCTAATTATATGCTCAAGAAAATACCGGAGAATGGCTTATTAGTTCATGTGCGAGCTAAAGTGACCTTATATGAACCAAGAGGTGAATACCAACTCATTTGTGATAAATTAGAAGCCGCCGGTGATGGAAAATTATTGCGCGATTTTGAGCTGTTAAAAAACAAACTAGTGAGTGAAGGTTTATTTGATGAACAAAATAAAAAGCCTCTGCCTAAATTTCCCACTCGAGTTGGCGTTATCACCTCAGAAACGGGGGCTGTATTACAAGATATTCGCCATGTATTACAACGTCGTGCACCCCACCTTGAAGTTTTTGTTTATCCCAGTCAAGTTCAAGGTGAAAACGCAGTAAAGCAATTAATTAATAGGCTAACTCAGGCACAATATGACAATCATTGTGATATTCTAATTCTCGCCCGTGGAGGGGGTTCCTTAGAGGATTTAAATGCTTTTAATAATGAAGAACTTGCCCGAGTTATTGCAGCTTGTAAGCTTCCAATCGTAAGTGCAGTTGGTCATGAGACCGACTTTAGCATCAGTGATTTTGTTGCTGATCTACGTGCCCCTACCCCTTCTGCAGCGGCAGAAATTGTTAGTCCAGATATAAATCAATGGCTAAATTTTTTATCCCAGACACAGCATAAACTGTATCAATTGATGCTGCAAATTATAAAAAACAATCAATACCAATTAGGAAACCTGAATCATAAATTAGTTCATCCCAGCAATAAACTGGACACTATGAAACAACAATTGGATAACCTTCAACTGGCTTTAGAAAAGGCCATGCAACAATATTTGCATGAAAAAAAACAACAATTAGCTCTATTACAAGTCAATCGAAGTGCAAATAAAATAGAAAATCACCTAGATATTTTGCAGCAAAAGTTGAGTAATTATCAACATTTACTAGGTCTTGCCACTTTACAACAAATCAAAAAAAAGAAACAACAATTATCTCATACAGTTAATCAGCTTAACCTGCTTAGCCCATTGTCAACCATGTCTCGAGGTTATGCTCTTGTTAGTAAACATAATATAGATGATAAAAGGCAACTTATCACTTCAATTGACAGTATTCACATTGATGATACTCTCAATGTGCAGCTATCTAATGGAGCGTTATTAACTAAAGTTATAGCAATCAATAACTCTAAAGTTTCTCCTGTAGCTAAAATAAGCAAATAATATGTCACTGAAATTAGAACACGTTAATGTCAGTATAACAGGGAAATTATTATGCAAAGCGCTTAACCTGGAAATTCAAGCAGGAGAATTTTGGGGTATTTTAGGTCCCAATGGGGTTGGAAAGACGACCTTGTTAAAGTCCATGTGTCATATCACCCCTATCACAGCAGGCCAGATTGTTTTGGCAGAGAAACCATTAACCGATTATAGTGATAAAGAAAGGGCTCAACAAATCGGTTTGATGCAACAAGAATACAGCTATTTTTTCCCTTCAACTGTTTATGAAGCAGTTAAATTAGGACGTTTTCCCTATTTAACAAACTTATGTTATGAGTCTGAGCTTGACTTACAGATGATAGAAAATAGCTTAAAACAAACTGACTTAATGGAGCTAAAAGATCGCCCAATTCAAACGCTTTCTGGTGGAGAAAAAAGACGTGTTCACCTAGCGATGCTATTATGCCAAAATCCTAACTATTTTTTTTTGGACGAACCCAATAATCACCTAGATTTACCTCATAGCATGAAACTGATGCAAATTTTATTAAAAAACCAAAAAAATGGTAAAAGCATTATCATGGTTAGTCATGAGATCAACTTGATTAGTCATTATTGTAACAAAATTTTGATGTTGTTTAATAATGGGACTTGGTTGGCAGGGGATAAAAATCAGCTCCTAAACGAAAAGAATATCAGTCTTTTATATCAACACCCAATGCGTGAAATCAACGATCAGGGCATAAGTATTTTTCTCCCCAGCTAGAATACTATACCCCGGATACTTGGAGCTTTAAGATAAGCACTTTATAAATAAAGTTCGTAACTCCGTTGATATTTCTCTATTAAGCTTACTGTTTAAGGCAACTATTGCTCACCAGTCAATGATTATGGGTCTATTAAGCGACAATTACTCATCAAGTAGGGATTTGTCCCAACGCGTCTTATAAATTTTTTCAATATCATTTCTAAATTTTTCATCGCTATCAAAAAAGCTTTTAACATTATCTAAATAGGCTAAGAATTTTTCTTCATCCTCTTTTTTAGCATAACATTCAAGCAGTTTTAAATGGTATCCTTTATTATCAGGCTGAGTTTGGATACCTTCTATAATCAACTGTTCGGCTAATTCAAATTTGCCATAAGCAAAATAAACACTGGCTTGTGAAATTAAATCCACACTGGATTTTGCAATGCTTGGTTTATTAGTACCCAATATTTCATTTAAATTCAGCCCTGAATCTGCTGAATTTTGTTGTTCTAAGGTTGCACCCTGATCGGAGCTTACAACTTGCTCTGATCTTGCATGTGGCGAGCCGCCTTGAACTGAATTAGCTTGTACTGAATTACCTTGAACTGCTGAAGGACTTTGCACTGAGCTTCCTTG